>JAISQR010000490.1 GCA_031274035.1 Treponema sp.
TCAAGCTGGTTTTTTGGCACCATCAACTCCAGGCGGTGAACAATTTTAATGAATTAGCCAAGATTTCTACCGAAATCTTCGCGAAGCTGGGGTATCCCAATGTTTCCATGGTGTCCGAGCAGATCGAATACCAGGGCTATCTGGCTAAGTACGTGTCCGCCTTCTCAAGCGGCACCGGGCCCGATATGTTTATGGCCATGTCCCAGGACTTTGCCCTTGAAGGCGGCGCCAATCCGGTCGCCCTGCCCTTACCGGCCGATGTTACCAAGATCTGGCAGGACGCCCTGGGCAATATCTACAAAGACGACGGCACATTCAACGGGAAATATTATGGTTTCGTCGTAGCCGGCGATACTTCAATGTTCCTCTACATCAACACCGACCACTTTAGGGAAGCGGGCCTGGACCCGGATAAAGACTATCCCAAAACACTGGAAGAATTCCGGGCGGTGGCTAAAAAGCTGACCAAATACGATGCCTCAGGCAAGGTAATCCGCGCCGGTTTCCAGCCGCGTTTTGGCGGCGGTTCCTTCAACGTGGCGGCGAAATATATGCCCATCATCCACAATTTCGGCGGCCGCGTCCTTTCCCCGGATCTCAAGAAAGCCGAAGGTTTTATGAACGGGCCGGAAACCACCAGGGCCTTCCAGTTCCTCCACGACCTCGTGTTTGTCGACAAAGTAACCAATGTCGAATTAGGGCTTCCCGACGTAGCTTTCCAGCAGGGCCTTTGCTCCATGACTTTCCGCGAACCCTTCTACGCCAACCAGGTGGCCACTCAAAGCCCCAACATCAAATTCAAGATCTACCCCTATGTCGCCGGAACCAAAGACCTCGTTACCCTGGGCGGCGGCTCCTGGCACATGATGATCAACTCAAAATCCAAACATGTGGACCTCCTCCTCAAGCTGTTCAAAGAGTTGGCCAACCCCGAATACGATGTCAGGATGCATGAGCCGGACAAGACCCCGCCGGTACTGAAATCGACGATCAGTATGAACAACCCCTATTTTAAGAGCCTTCCCTATGCTGAGGCGCTGATAGGGACTGTAGACAGGGCTGTAGGACCAATCTATTACACCATACCGGAATGGAACACCCTTTCTGAAATAATCGGCGACGGAGTCACCAAAGTCATCGAAGGCGGGGATGTAAAAGCGACCCTCGATGACACCGCCAAAAAAATGCAGACCATCTTAGACGAGCGTTAAACCGGCTCGTTAGGTTTTAACCACGAAGAAGAAGGAAGAGACGAACAAGGTTTTGGCAAAAACCTTGTTCGTATTGGGGCTTTAATGCCTCGCCTGCGGCCCGGGGCTGCCCGGTTGGGCTTCTTCTTTGTGGTTTTTCTTCATCTTCATCCGCTTTGGGGAGACTTACGTGAAAATCCAACAAAAATACAGTCTGGCCGGCGCCTGTTTTCTTTTGCCTTCTCTGATCGTGTACCTTGGCGTGTTTTTTTATCCCCTGATCCTCTGCTTTGTCAATTCATTCGGCAAAGTCAATCTTATCCTGGGTTCCTGGACATTCAACGGACTAAGAAACTACACCAATCTTTTTAACCGCGCCGACTTTATCCGCTCGGTGCAGGTAACATTCCGGTATGTTGTTATGCTGGTTCCGGTACTTTTGATTGTCTGCCTCTGGGTTGCCAACACGGTCTCCCAGATGAAGTCCAAGGCGTCCACACTCTCCACTACCATCATTTTTCTTCCCTTCATGGTCGCCATGGTCAGCGCGGGCATTATCTGGGACTGGGTTTTTGATCCTAATTTTGGAATCGTAAATACGATCCTCCAGTCCCTGGGTATGACCAACCTTCCCGGATGGCTGCGCAATTCCGAGACCGCCCTCATTTCCACGGTTATTATCACCATTTGGATTAGATGCCCCTTCAGCATCATGATCCTCTACGGGGGCATGAAAAACGTTCCCGAAGAACTCTACGAAGCCGCCGCCCTTGAGGGGGTAAACCCCTTTCAGCGGTTTTTCCGCCTCACCCTTCCGCTGGTAAACCCCCAGCTGGTGCTCTGCTTTACCCTGGATATGATCTTCGCCTTCAGGGCCTTCGATCAGATCTACGCGGCCACTATGGGAGGGCCCGGCGGGGCGACCAGAACTGTCATGATATACCTCATTATAAATGTGTTTATAGAAAATTACGGGATGGCGTCGGCCATGACCGTTTTGGTGCTTCTGTCTCTGTTTGTTATCAGCGTGCTTCAGCAGACCCTGCTTAAACGGGTTGTGGAATATTAGGGGGCGGGCATGAAAAAAGATATTTTTGGCAAGTTTATTACCTATATCCTGCTGGGCTTCTTTTTTGTTTTTATTATAATCCCCTTTGTCATGATCGTCCTTACCGCCTTAAAGTTGAATACTGAAATTATCGACATGCCGAACCGGGATATATTCCACCGGATAATCCCCGATTCGTTTTTTAATTTTGCCAATATTAAAAACGTGTTTTTCGGGAATACGGTGGCCCAGAACGGCTTCCCCCTTTACCGGGCCATCATCAATTCCCTGATCGTGGTGGTGGTTACCATAGTACCCAGCCTTATCCTCGCCCTTACCGCGGCCTACAGTTTCGCCAAATTCAAATTCCCCGGCAAGGAAATAATCTACTATCTGTTCCTCGGGATGCTGATGATACCCACCGAGATGACTTCCATCCCCCTCTTTATGATCGTGTCAAAACTGCGGCTGGTGAACACCTATATGGGCCTCATGGTTCCTTCGTTTATGTCGGCTTTCGGAACCTTCCTCCTGCGGGCCGCTATGGAACCCATATCCAAATCCTACATCGAAGCGGGCCGCATCGACGGCGCCGGTGAATTCTGGATCTTCAGGGCCATCATCGTCCCCATGGTGCAGGCCCATATCGTTACCTTCCTGGTGATAAAATCCGTGTGGACCTGGAACGACTTTTTCTGGCCCCTGCTGGTGGTTACCCAGGAGCGGATGCGGACCGTAACCCTGAGCCTGAACCGTTTTATCACCGACCTGATCAAATACTGGGGCGAAGTGTGCGCCGCGGTGGTGATCAGCATCATACCCCTGCTTATTATTTTTATCATTTTTAACGCAAATATTAAGACCGGCCTTATGAATACGGGTATAAAGGGATGAGACAGGTTAATAATTCCAGCCCTTTTGCGGCTTTTTCCGATAACGATGCCGCGGTGGAAAGGCCGCTTATCTCCCGGACGGACAGGCAGATACTCCGGGAATTGGGGAAAGAATACGCGGAAATCGCGGCGGATGAGGCAAACAGGGAACGGATAGGGCGGATCAAAGATATGCACAGTCTCAAGCAAGTCCGCCCGCCTCTCTGGTTAGGCCAGATCCCCTGGCATGAACTTAACGGAGACGGCGAACTGACCCTGCGCTGCCAAAGCGAATGGGCCCGGGAGATGGAGAATTTTTTTCGCCAAAACCTCTTCCAGTGGAAATATTTTCAGGGGGACATGATAGCCGAAGACGCCTATTATATTTACAAGACCTTTTCCCAAACCGGCATAGGCATCGACATAGTGGAAAAAACGATAGCCACGGATTCCAAAAACAACATCATCTCCCACCATTACGAGGATCAGCTGGACAGCGAAGAAAAGCTGGATGCTCTCAAACTGCCGGAAGTTACCGCTTACCCGGAAAAGGACGCGGCGAATCTGGAAACCGCCTCGGAAATCCTGGACGGCATCCTTCCGGTAAAACTCCGGGGCCACGGCATCTACTACCAGCCCTGGGATATTATTGCCCGTTTCCGGGGAGTCGAAAATTGTCTCCTGGATATGATGGATAATCCTCTCCTCATCCATAAGACGGTTAAAAAGTTTAACGCCATCTACGAATCCCGGTATACCCGGATGGAAGCCCTGGGGCTCTTGGATTATAGCTTTCCCAACATGAATTGTACGCCCACCAATACCGCTGAGCTTCCCGCCGCCGATTATGACGGCGGCAGGGTCCGGCTTAAGGACATGTGGTGGTGCGGTACGGCCCAGCTCTTTGTATCCGCTTCTCCCGCCATGAATGATGAATTCAATCTCCAGTACCTGCGTCCCTTCATAGAAAAATGCGGCCTCGCCTATTACGGCTGCTGCGAACCCCTGGACAAGTTCGTTCCCTACCTCCGGAAAATACCAAACATGCGGAAGATGGGCGCCAGTCCCTGGAC
>JAISQR010000528.1 GCA_031274035.1 Treponema sp.
TCGTTTAGTACCGGCATCATCAATGCTATTCGATCTTCCATTTGCCGCACCTCTTTCATAGATACTGCATTGTACCTTGCTTTGTCTATTTGTTCAAGATATTATTACACGGTTCCTTACACGGGGGGGGGGGGGCCGGGATTTTGCCTCTGGACGCGCTCGCGTCCAGTCCTTCAGTTTCCACCACACGTCAGACCGAAGGTCTGCGGACACCCTTGCCTTCGGCTTCGGACCTTTGGTCCGCCGCTTCCCACTACCAAGCGCGTAGCGGACTTTCACCGCCGAGTTACCACCCATGCTGGGCGCACATAAAAAATCCCCGCCGCAGAGCGGCGGGGTATTAAACCCATAGCCATTAAAGCCTAGGAGTTTATGGGGCTTTGCCCGAAAATTGTATAAATTTGCAAACTCCCAAAGGAGCCCCGTTAATCGGAATTTTTGCATAAATATGCAAAAATTCACCAAAGTCCCACAGGCTCCTAGAAAATTAATTCCATCGATACGATCAGAAAATACCCGACCAAAGCCGGCGGACTTTCCCCTGAACAATATTTCCCTCATATCCTGCCTCCCTAATGTCAGATTTTAATTTCTTCTAAGTCCTCTGCCGTTATCTTCTTTGCCGCGCTGTTTTTGATTCCGTAAAAAGTAACCGGCGATTTTTCTTCAAGAAATTTTACAATCATATCTTCAAGCTTGTCCTTGGCTTCCCTTGTAAGATAGGGCCAGTCATCTGCATATTCCCCGTAGTTTTCGTAGGCATTTTCACTTATGGAGTATATGATGTTATCTACATCCACAAAATCTCTCACCGATGGTTTTACAGAATAGCCCTCGAAATATTCTTTACCAATAAGCTCTGATTTGTTTTGCGTGTTATATAAACACATCAAACCGTCAATGAGATCCTTCCGGTTCCTTATGTTGTAATTCTCTCCGTCAAAAGAAAACACCTTTTCCATCATACCCGCCCTCCTAATATTGAAAATCAGTAAAATGCCTGACGGCCGTACCGCCGTCAGGGTATTCAAAAAACCGGCTTTGAAACCGCTCAAAAGAAAATCCGTCATTTCTCCCGCCTTCCCTCAACAGTCCTCCGCCCTGATAAACACGCCGTTGAACCACCATTCCTTAATCCCGCCGCTTATTACGGCAGGCAAATTATTGTCGCGGTGCAGCAGGCCGTTCCGCCAGTATTCAAGGCACCCTTCCTCCGAAGCTCCAGGGGGGATCATACAAGCGGGGCAACCCTGCGTCTTTCCCGAATCTGTGATTGATACGCTGGACGTAACAGTATTCGCAATGATGCTCGCAGGGGCCCTGTACCGGGTTCCAGGTGAAATCAATCCACTGGTACATATCGCCCCGTGATTTAAGAAACGCTGCCATTAGTTATACATCCTGTTTATCAGCTCGGTCACATAGTTCCGGTTCACCTGCCCGTCCTGCTTATTCTTCAGCCCTTCGATAAGGGAATTGAAGTAGGCCGAATCCACCCCAATGAGCTGGTCCCGAAGGACCGGTATCTTCGTCAGGTCGAACTCGTTGATGTTCATGGCGATTTTCAGAATCTCGCCGGCGCTGACGGTAAATCCCCGGGAGAGAAACTTCCGCATCCTGAACAGGGAGCAGACAGGGTATTTGCTCCCGACGTAGATCAGTTCCTTGTTGTGGACCGCTTCCATGGCTTCAATCTTCAGTTCCACCTTCCCGGTGTCGCTGACCCAGTAATTCGCGGCATGAAGGTAGTCGAAGTTTTTGTGGATTTCCACTGCGTCTCCGTAAAACAGGGTAACGATCTGGATCTTGTTGCTCAGGGTAATGGCGTTTGAACTGAAAAACACGGGCCGGTACTTTTCCTTCTTCTCAGGGTCTTCCAGCGATTCATCCAGGGGATTTTCGCTATCCTCCATGATTTCGTCCAGGCTCTTCTCCGCGGCAATCCCAACAGACGCAATATAGAGGTACACCCGGCCAGGGTCGCTAAAATCCTTGTGGTAGAAATAGAAGTCCAGCAGTTCCTTATCCTTGCCGGGGTCATCATCCGGGAGGGCTTTAATCTCATTTACCCGCTTCCGCAGCGCCGTTTCTTCAGAGGTGAAGTCCGTTCCCAGGTAAATCTTAATATCCGGGTCAGTGGGCTTCGCCGTCTTGAACTTGTCGATGTAATACCGGGCCACGGCCAGGACGGTTTCCTGGTTGGTGAAATACACATCATAGTCCTTCACTTCTTAGCCGTTAATCATGGAGGCTCTATACAGCCACCGGTAATGATGGTATTCTTCTCCACCAGCTTGCGGACGGCCTCATCTTCAAGCGTGGCCGTCCATTCATTGAACTTCTTGGTAATAACGGCATTGATAATCCTACGCTTCATTGTTTTCCTCCATGCCGCTTTCATTCTTCAGGGCAGCTTCAACAATTCCCCTGGCTTTAATGGGCAGCTTCTTAATGACCACATCCCACTGACTGATTTCGATCTCGAACTCGTTGTAGTCAGTCTCCCGGACATAAGGAAACTTGCAGAACCGTTCCTTTATTTTCCGAATCAGGCTGCCCTCTTTATCCCTCGCCGTTTTCATGGCCTGGGAGTAATCCTCGAACAGTGCCTCCTCCTCGGGGGTTAAATGGACCTCGACATTCGGGATATAGGAAAGAACTCTCTCCTGCGGGGCCACGAGGACTGGCTTTTCCAGCGCTTCGGTTAAATCCTCCACGGTGATTGCCCGCAGAACAACCACATCCAGGCCGGAATACTTGTTCAGGAAATACTCCCTGATCCGGCTTTCACTCACCGAATCCGGGGCCTGTACCGCTTTGTTGACCAGTTCCTCGAAACCGCCGCGCCGGGTGCTCCGGCCAATCCTCACCTGAAACATGTTCATGTCCTTCTCCTTCGGCGCCCCTCCCGGGGGCAGCCTTTATCAGAAAATATCAAGCTCTTCCCCGGTGACTTCTTCCTCCGGGGGAACTGCGGCAGGGGCAGCACCCCTGTGTACTCCGGGGATTTCCCCCAGTTTCGGGACCGGCTTTTTCCATGCCGGGGGCGGGGAAGGCGGTGTTTTATCATCCTCTAGGGATTCGTAAGAATCCGTGTCTTGCGGCTCCTCGGGAGTATCGTACATGGCAGGCCTTTGCGCTGAGGATTGCCCAGGTTGCGTTGCTGGCGGTGTAGCCGTATGATGGCCCGTGCCTGATCTGTTTTAGGGGCCGCTACGGGAGTTTGATTCGTATATGCAACACCGTTGGAATCAGTTCTGGACTGCAACTTCTTTTTAACTTCTTCCAGTATAAGTTCCAGTTTTCGCTTACGCTCTTCCGATGTATCAGGTATAAGCGACCTGAGAGATTCCTTTCCGTCAACCCTTTCAGGTTCAGAGAAAATATAATTCCCTTCCGTGTCCTTGCTGGAAATGAGTCGCCCATATTCGATCTTGAACTTATTGATTTCATCGTCCAGTTTTTTCCCGTTAGTTTCGACTGGTTTCCTTACAAGAGAACTGGCTTGATTATTCGATCCCGTCTTTTTGATTTGTTGCGGAGGCTTCGCTTTGCCTTCTACCCCGCTCGCGTCATTCCCGTCATCGTCCTCGGCAGCAAGATTAAGCAATGACTGTAATAAATAGCGCCGGGCATAAGTGATTGACGATCCAATATCCTGCGGCTTATTTCCGAATAGCGGAAAAACACCCTCCCGGAACTCTCCATCCGTATGCTCTATCCTCCCTACCATGAGGAGTATGCCGTCCCGATATTCCGACCACGCAATGAACGCGAGACCAGAGTTAGACATGGGGCCATCGACTACATCGAGAATTGCAGCAAGATCGGCGTAATTCTTTTTGAAGAACGGGTTTTCAGCGGTCTTCACTATCTTTCCGACTGTTTTGTGAAACTCGGCTAGGAGTTTGTGGGGCTTTGCCTAAAAATCGTATAAATTTGCAATTTATTGCAAATTTATACCTTGCAAACTCCCAAAGGAGCCCTATTAATCGTGAATTTTTGCTCAGTGTGCCTTTGGCACACTGAGCAAAAATTCACCAAAGTCCCATCGGACACGAAGTGTCCGCGGCTGCTAGGGCAGCAATCAACTCTGATTTAACAGGTCTTTCTTCGCCATATTCCATCTCGTACTCCTCTTTTAATGTATAACCGCCGCATAAATCTCGCCGGCGATTACTTCCCGCTTCATAAATACTGCGGCGTCCTCATCTGTCTTGAACAGGGAAATCGTCTTGTACGGTACACCCCGGGAGGAAAGCCAGTTCCGCAGGTCGCGGTAGGTATCGGGCTTAATCTTGAACCGCAGGGAGGCGGTCAGCATCTCAGGGCCTTTCCGCTCCGGTTCCGGCGCCTCGGCAATTCCCAGGGCTTCGGCAGCCAGGTCTTGAATCTGTTCACCCTTCTCTTCCCGGCGCTCCTCATTCCGAAGATCACGCTGATTCTCCAGCACTTTCGCCGCCGCTTCCCGCTCTTCCCGCTCGACCTTCTCCCGGGCAATCTTCTCATCCATCTCCTTCATAATGGCCGGCATGAGCGATCCCTTCAGGAGCCACCGGAAATTGAAAAGCTGCTCGAAGGGCATCAGGCCGAACTTCTTGGTATCGAAGTACAGACGGATAGCAAGGGTCTTGTCATCGTTCTCTTTCTTCTCCACAGACTTTACAAGCTGATCAAGGTTCATAGAAGCAGTTTTCAGCATTACCTTCGCCGCATCGATTTTGGCAAACGATTCATCCGGGGGCCGCATCCACATCTCTTTTAGCTTCTTTTTCCCTTCATCAATGGATTTTACGGCACGGTTTACGTCAGCCCTTTCTTTGGCAGCAGTTTTTTCATTCCCGATAAACCGTTCAACATCCTGATACTGGGCGCTTTTTTGCTTTGCCGCTTCAAAAACCTGGTCAGCGTTTGTCGATATTTCCCCCACAACCGCTTTAATAATTTTTAGCTCAAGGCTTAGACCTCTTTCACTTTCGTCAAGTCCAGCTTGCACCTGGGAAACCAATTCCATTGTTCCACTCATTTACTCCTCCTTTTTGGCGTTGTTATTGCCTTTGAACCTTTCAAAAGTCACCATGTTTTGGTCACTCCTCATAAATAAAATAGCCTGGTCTAGGAGCCTGTGGGACTTTGGTGAATTTTTGCATATTTATGCAAAAATTCCGATTAACGGGGCTCCTTTGGGAGTTTGCAAGGTATAAATTTGCAATAAATTGCAAATTTATACGATT
>JAISQR010000534.1 GCA_031274035.1 Treponema sp.
TTCTTCATCTGTTTGTGAGAAAAATAGAGAAAAGATAGATGAAAACGCTATTTTATCGTTGTTCTCTCTATCCGTCCGTGCGGTCAGTGGTTATTCTTCTTGGGTAAGTAAACGCGCATGGGTGTAATACCCAGCCGAACCTTCGCTTCCGCGGTTGGCGCCTTAGATTTAAGGGGAAAAGCAGGCGTTTAACCGCTTTTTCTATAGCCGTTCCCATCGAACCTCCGATTCGCGGTTCGCATTCATAAAAGTGAATTTTTATACGGTTTTACGTGCGAAGCGCGGTAAACTCCAAAGGAGCCTCGTTAATCGGTATTTTTGCATATTCATGCGGCATATTACACGTATGGCGCCCGTTCATGCCTACTTGATTCTAAACCTCACCGGGTAACGGTAGCGGGCGGCGACCGGGACGCTTTCCGCCGCGCTGTTTTCTGTTTTCGCCTGCGCCGGTTTGCCGCGTTTACCGGTAAAGGCTTTTACCGCCGCTTCTCCAAAACCTCTGCCCGGGGGCTTTTCCTGGAGTACCTTTATATCACGGACAAAACCCTGAGAATCGACAAAAAGTTCCAGGATGACGGTCCCCTCTATGCCGGAACGGAGAGCAATGGGCGGGTAGACCGTAGCCCTGCGGATCTCGTCTTCAGAAAAAGACGGCGCGGCGGAGATCTTATGCGCGGGGAGGTAGGTATCATCGGAAGCGGGCGGCAGCGCATTCGGATTAACTACCGGGGTATCAGGCGCTTCGTCGCTTGCTATCATGTTTTCCGCGATGGACTCCGTTGCGTTGGGTACGGCAAGAGGCGGCGGCGGAGCGCGGGGCGGGGCCTGCGGGGGGGGAGGCTCCTCTTCTATATCCACCAGCTTCATGATCTCCGCGCGTTTCTCTTCTTCTCTTTTAACCGTATCCATCCTCAGTACCACGGCAAAGAGAAGTATACCGTGAAAAGCCGCAACGCATAAAAAGAGAATAAACCTTCTTCTGTTTTCACTGTGCATTTTTTACCACAAAACTTACAACACGGTATTGAAGTATCTGAAGGATACTCAAGACGCGGTTTACCTGCTCAAAGGGCGTATCCCTGTCGGCAATAATATGAACCCTGGTATCGGGAGCGTTTTGGTAGGCGCTGATGATGCCGTCTTCAATAAGGCCAAGGCCGCTTTCAACGCCGTCAAGATAGAGACGCCCATCCCGATCCACCCATATCTCCAGGTTTTTTTCGGCGCTGGTCTTTTTAGCCGTTTCCGCTTCGGGATAGGCTATCTTAACTTCACGGCGGTAATTGATAAGGGATACCAGCATGATAAAAATAAGGAGGAGAAAGGCAATATCGGACATAGAGTTGAGGGGAACGGTAAAACGGGGCTTTGTTTTTCGGCGGCTTAGGTTCACCTTTCCCCTCCCGCGGCGCCTTTCATGGAAAAAGAAAAGGATTCTACTTCAAGAGCCTGGGCAAGCTCCACAAAGGAGACAACCTGCTGCCAGGGCGAGAGCGGATCTACCGAGAGCATTACCGCGATATTCGGATTGTAGGCAAGCGCCGACCGTATGGTCCTTTCCGCTTCGGCCCTGTCCGTAAACTTGTCCTGGAAAAAAAGCCGCCCTATGCCGTCAAGCTCAAAACGGAGGAGATCGTCCTTGAGGATCATCCTGCTTGAATCCTTTGCGGGAAGCGTTACAATAAAACCCCTGTTTATGTTAAAAGCCGCCGTTACCATAAAGTAGATGATAAGGAGAAACGCAAGATCGCTTGACGCGCTTGTACCGTCAATAAAATCCCTCTTTTTTCGTATGACGCGCATTTGTCTACCCGTCCTGTCCGGGCTCTTCCTCCGAATCCTCTTCGGAAGGCTTTTGGGGGTATGCCGCCGGGAAGTCCGCCGTATAGAGTTGGTAACTGTCGGGGGCCATGACATCCTGCAATACCGCAACGTCAATGCCGGAAAAAAGTGTCGCGGCCTGCCGCTTCCGCCAGGATGATATTTTTTCCGTCTGAACAATTTCCATGATAAGGTCGGAGCAGTTTTTTTCCAGATCGGCCGCAAATTTGTCAACCACATGGGTAAAGAGCGAGTGGGCGGCCATTGCGATAATAGCGATTATAAGGCCGAACACCGTTGTGATAAGAGCTTCGTAAATACCGTTGGCAACGATCTGCGCGTTTACATCCGTAGCTTCCGCAATGGATTTGAAGGCGCCTATCATACCGGATACCGTCCCCAAAAAGCCGGTAAGGGGGGAGAGCGAACCCAGAGCGGTAAGAAAGCTGAAGCCGTTCTCCAGGGAATTGATAAGGCTCAGGGCTTCGGCCTCCGCCGCCTTTTCTATATGGTGTTCAGGCCGCTGCGCCCTTTCAACTATAACGAGCAGTATACGGGCGCCGATCCTCCGCCTGGAAACACCCTTCAGATACTGCCATGCGCCGGGTATATCATCCTTTTCGATATATCTGCGGACCGTATCATAAAGGTCGTCAAGCCTGAGATTATGATAAAAAATATAAAAGGCCCTTTCCAGGGCAACCGCTACCGTAGCTATTGAGAAAAGGAGGAGGGGCCACATGAATATCCCCCCCATATTGAAAAGCTCAAGCAAACTGAAACTCGAATCGGTATTTTCCATGATTAGTCCTTTAACAAAGGTAATTCAGAGCAGAGGATTTGTTCAAGGTCATCCCAGCAGTACATAAGGTATATCCAGAACGGCGCTTCTTCCCAGTCCCTGAGCAGGGCGCCGCTATCACGAAGGATACGGAGTTCTTCGGGAAAGATGTCCGCCGTGTACCGCACATCCCACCAGACACCCTCGGCCCTGACCCGCTCCGTATCGCCGCGCGGCCTGTCCTTCTTACCGCGCCGTGAAAGCTCCGGCAGCAGCAGGGGCTCCCAGAAGCCGCTAAATTCCTTTTGGCTGGAAAAGACCGGCGCGTCAGGATAGGCGCGCATCCATTCGGTAAGGGCCGCAATACGCTCGCGGCGGTTTCTAAGGCCGGCAAGCGCCTCCGCCCCGCCCGCGCGTTTGCTCCCGTACCGTATCTTCCCTTCCGTGATCTGCACCGGTTCAAATGTCGGTCTAAGCTGCATAAACACAAGGTTCCCCTGCCCCCAGAGCCTCCCGCCGCCCGATAGTTCCAGGCTGAACTCGTTCCAGCCTGCGGGGCCTGCTTCGAGGTACTCGCAGGTAAGGAAGGAGAAGCCGCCGTCAAAGGCGGGGGCGGAACAGCGGAGGCTGATGTTGGGGAAGGCCTTTGGTTTAATGATGAGGAATTCTTCATTATCGCGGGAACGCACCCTACGCAGTTCTACGCCCCTATCCAGAGACGCCGTGTCGCCCTGGGCGGAAAGAGTTTGAGGCAGAGACCGGTAAACCGAGAGGGTCTTTTCCGCAAAGGCGGACCCGTCAAGAAGCTGTCCGGCCCTTTCCATCAGGCCGGTACAGCCCGCAAGCAAGGGCAGTACGGCAAACATAATGACGAACCCCGCCGCAGCGCGCGAACCTTCGGTTCGGCGGGGTATCGTCGTTCGATAGGAGAAAGTCCTGCGGACTTTTCTCATTTTATACTGGGGGCCATACCCCGCCATTGCCGGGGTAAGAATTGAACCGCCCCAGAGGGGCGGGGTATTAGACCCCCCTCGAATAAAGGCCGGCGCCTTTTTCATCATACTAATAACTCCATTTGCAGCCAAAGGAGATCATGGGAATAGGCATTTCGTAGGACGCGGTCCGGCTGCCTTTCTCTTCTTCCCCTGTTAAGGAATTAAACGAACTATTTCCCTGGGCGGTGTATATCAGGGAAAGAAGGTTTTCTACGGCACAGTATATTTCCGTTTGTACCTTGCTTGTAGGTTTATAGAAGAACCAGGAGAATTTAATATCGAGGGGGATAGACCAGGTGGTGCGGTTGGTCTGCGAATAGAAGGAAGCGCGGTTATAGTATTCAATAATAGTACCGTTCATTTCAAGTATCCTGGAGCTGATTGCGCCTGTTTCGTTTAAGGGTACGCCCGATGCAAGGCCCAGGCGGGTTGCGATGCTGAAACTGCCGGACGGTTTGATATTGAGCACCAGGTTGAGGTTGTGGAAGCGGTGAAAGCTCGGCCAGTACCAATTGCTGCCCGGAGAGCCTGAGTCCAAATTGGCGTCAGATCGGGCCTTTTCGCGGTAACGGGCATGAGTAAAGGAATAGGATAACCATCCGTCCCACCAGCGCGATTCAAATTTTTGAAGTTGGAGATCGAAACCCCATATACGCCCCTCACCGTCGAAGTTGAATATGGTCTTTTGTTCCAAATTCTCTACCACAGATAGGGAGTAGCCGCGGTCAAACACATACTTGTAGTAGCCCTCGATATTGAGGCTGTAACCGCCCTTGAAGTCCAGCTTGACACCCGCAACCGATGTCCAAGAACGGTTCTGTTTAAGTTCATAATCGTCTATACCGTTCCGGCTTTCCAGGTTTGATATCTGGTCCCTTATAGAAGAGAAGAGCCCCGTCCCCAGGGTAAGGCCCAGGGAATCTAGAATACCCCTGTTTTTAAGAGGGGTAAAATCCAGGTTAAGCCGGGGGTTAAACGCGGGCAGGGTCTGTATAGAGAAATCCTTTCCCATAAAGTAAAGGTGATCCGCACGGAACCCCAGTTCGGCGCCGAAAAACCGTCCGGGGCTTGTATACTCAAGAAGAGCATAGGCGGATGAGTTTAGGCTCTGGTTCTCCACACTGTAGAAAGCATCCACATAGTCTATAAGGCCGGCCGCCGGTGAACCCGGAGGGTAAGGAATAATATAGGGGGTAGCGGCTGTCTGATCTTTTACCCACCGGGTATAGAGTTCTTGCAGCCCCAGGGCAAGAATAAAACCGCGGCCCAGATCCCAGTCAAGGCCGGCGGCGCCCTGGTAGTTGACGGTAGTCTCGGTAAAATCGTAATTCATACCAATATCTATTGTATAGGAATCGCTGCCGTTTATCAGGAGGTCGTTTTTTATATTTGAAGGATCGTCAAAGTCCGTATCATGGTCTTTGAGGAATTGGTCTGTGTATTTTATGTTTACATTCGTCTGCATATACCCGTCAAGAGCGGTCTTGAGGAAGCCCGCTCCGGCGCTGGCCTTGAAGACCATGGACTCCGTAGGGTTCCAGATCAGCGCCGAAATGAGAAACCCCTGAAGATTATCAAAGTAGAAGCGCATATCCGCCTTGCCGCGGATATTGCCTGCCTCGTAGGGATTGTTATAGAACACCCCTATGCCGTCGCTGCCGAAGAAGCCGTTGAGGGAAAGTTCCATATCAGGGCTGAAACGATAATGAGAGGACAGGGCCGCGTCCCGGATAAACGGGGGTATCTCAATATAGCGCACTTCTTCGACAAAGTTCTTGGCCGCCCATACGAAGGGGTCCCAGTAGGTAACTTTTCCCATGAACATGACCCCGCCTTTTTCAAAGAGGGGGATGGAGAGGTTGATGCTGGCGGCGCTTGAGGAAAGGCCGAGATCGAATTCGGTTTCCGTAGGGGACGGCTTTCTGGAATTGACTTCCAGCAGGCCGGAAATGGTATGGCCGTAGCGGGCGGAAAAGACGCCGTGGGAAAGCCTTGCGCTCGATACCATCTTTGGATCAAAGATGGAAGTTCCGCCGCCCCAGTGGTAGGGATTTTCAATATAGAAGCCGTCCAGTACCGCGGTTAAATCGCCGGGATCGCCGCCGCGTATGGACGGCATAGCGTTGAACATACCGGCAAAGCCTACGCCGGGGAGCAGCTTAATCGAGGTCATCACATCCTCAATTATGCCTATCTCCGCGGTACGTTTCAGTGCGTCGTCGGATATAGCCACACTCCGCCCGCTTTTGGTCTCGCTTTCGCCCGGCTTTTCCGCCTCTATTACAAGTTCGCGGTTTTCCATCATCCCGCTTAAACGCAGCGATACGGTAAAGCTATCCCCGGCGGGCGGTATCACCAGCCGTCCGTTTTCATAGCCCGGATAGCTCACACGGATTACAGCCTGTCTGTCATCCGGCACGCTGATACGCGCTTTACCCTCCCCGTTGCAGGCATACTCCTTCCCGTCCCAGGAATGGATCAGAGCCCCCTCCAGCGCCAGTTCCAGGTCGGTATCTACCACCACGATCTCTACGTCCCGCGCAAACACGGGGGGCAGAAACACCGCAAGGAACAGCGCGGCGGAGAGCAAAGTTTTTTTTAGCCGTATGCCTGTCAATTTCCGAACTCCCAAAAAATAACCTTGATGAGAGTATATCACATCTTAGGGGCTGTCTTAAAGGTACCGCCAAAATAGTCATTAATCAGCAGGTTAATTATACAGTATCATCTCTAGGAGCCTGTGGGACTTTGGTGAATTTTTGCATATTCATGCAAAAATTCCGATTAACGGGGCTCCTTTGGGAGTTTGCAAATTTATACGATTTTTGGGCAAAGCCCCACAAACTCCTAGGTATTTACGATTGTTGTACTTGATGCAAAAGGAGGCA
>JAISQR010000583.1 GCA_031274035.1 Treponema sp.
GGTAGTGCAAGGGTGTCTGACACCCTTGCACTACCTTGTTACCATGTACGTTTACCTAATCGATCGACGGTTTTTATTTATTTCATCTTTTGAAAAAGTTACTGATAATAAGTCGCAACCACATTCACAACATTTTTTAGGCACTAAAAAATGAAAGCCTTTGTAATGTTTTGAAAGCAGCGCATTGCTCGAACCAATGGGTGTTTTGCAGTTTGGACAAATCACTCTACCTAATAAAAATTGCGCTGTGAAAAATAATACAATAGCAATTATCAAACCAACAATTATCAAATCAAATATACCAGCAACCACAAAAAAAGTAACAACTGGAAGAAAGATCCCAGCATAATAAATAAAATGGTACTTCTCCCACAAATTCATTGTTTTGTAAATCTCCGCCATAGGTCCCTTACTGATTTATAACACAGTGTCCACGAATATTGACTTGAGGCTGAAGCGCCAAAACCAGGACCTACCGTAGCGACAAGACCATTGACACCTCTTCCATCTGTTATTACAGATACACTTGCTTTTCCAAGATTAACGTCTACAGTGAGCGGAGTAAAGCCCTCAACATCACCTTTAACGTATCCACCACCAACACCAATACCAACATTTATACCACCAGCGCTAGCACCCGAAATATTTATTCCTGATTCTGTCAGTGGATGATCTAAATCAATGACCACCGAAATTGATCCTTCAATACCTCTAAATGCAACAAAATCAAATTCAAAAGTGAATAGAATTAAATCACCCTGCAAATTAAAGGGCTTTGATGGATCTACCTGTTCCATATAAGAATTTAAAGCAGAAAAACTATTAAAAACTAGATTCCCGTCTTTACCTTTAGCAATAACGGAATAGCCATTTTTTTGATAACCTTCAAATATTGTGTTCACCTTATCCAAATCTTTAATGTCATCAAGATTTGCATATATTATTTTACCTGGGTATTTCCTTCACTAAGGTAAGGCTAACTCAAAAGCTCTTCCAGGGTAACCGGAGGGATATTCATAGCATTTTCTAACAAACGATAAAAGAGCCCCCGTTTGGCGGATTTACGACGGTTGAATCTGAAAACATATTCGTCAAGATATGCCGGCAGATGTTTTCGCCTTACGGCGCCCTGATGTGTTCCAAGCAACCGTCTTTTCAACAATGAAATGACCGTATGGACATGGGGTAATAGTTCGTCTTCTTCTTTGGCCTTGCTTTGGTTGTATATCGTTCTGGTGTATCCTTCATTTTCAATACCGGAAACACCATAGCTTTCCGTATTTTATGCAGCCATGTCCATGCCGTCTTATAGCTTTTTAGACCTAACACCTGTTGCAGCCCTTGGCCGCTTGCCCCATTCTTTTGGGTTGTTATCCACCATATCGCGGTGAACCATGTCCGCAACGGCCTGCGCGTATCCTGAAATATGGTTCCGGCTATCATCGATGTCTACCATGACACTCTGTATGATACAAATATTTCCCATAAGGCCGCCCTCTAAATATTGGCATGTTTTCTTAAAATTTGATACCTCGCCCTAAAGGGCGAGGTATCAAATTTTTTCGATCCGAAAAAATCTGTCGGATGGATAGGAAATTGCGGACTTTCAGTCCGAAAGTACTGCGCGGGTGTAATACCCCGCGCATTCCAATAAAAACAAGCCAATGTTTTTTTACATCATCATGCCCATTGTGGAAAATTTATGCGGATTTACTGCGCATCGGGCGTATAAAGTTCTTCTTCCGAGAGTTCATCAAGGATATCTATTAATTCAACCCTGAAAATCAGCGGCGAATAGGGCGGAATTATATCGCCGCCGCCTTGTTCACCGTAAGCTAGGCGGGAGGGGATATAAAAACGGTAAACGCTGCCGACATTCATAAGCTGTACGCCCTCAGACCAACCGGGAATAACCTGGTTAAGAGGAATTTCCTCGGCCCCATCTCTCAGGAAAGTGGTGTCAAAAACAGTCCCGTCAGTCAGAGTACCCTCGTACCGGACAATGACCACCATATCAGGGGAAGGCTTGGGGCCGCTTCCCTCCGAAATAATCTCGTACTGAAGCCCGCTGTCCGTGGTAATGACCCCTTCTCTCCTTGAGTTTTCCTCAAAATACTGGGCTTCCTTTTCCTGGCCCTTCCGTCTCTGCTCCGCCAGCGCCTCCCTGAACGCGCTTTGTACCTTTTGTATAGCCTCTTCCTTGGTGATACGGGTTTCGTAACCTTCAAGCGCATCCCTAAGCCCTTGAGTAAAAGCATTGTAAGAAAAAGCCAAGCCTGTTTGTTGGAGGTCCTGCCCTATGGCCATGCCGAAGGCATAGCTTAAATCTATCCTGTCCTGTAACGCCGCCGATTCATCCGATATACCTTCGGCATTACAAACAACTGTCGCAAATAATATTACAAAAGAACGCCATAAAATTTTCATTTTTTCCTCATATTGCTCATAGCTATTAATTTATATATAAAAATAATGCCTATTCCTGGGGCGGCAGAATATCCAGAAGATCTACTTTAAAGATCAGCACCGAATTGGGCGGAATATTCTCCCTCCCTGCCTCCCCATAGGCCAGATTGGAAGGAATAAAAAACCGGTAGGAGCTACCCACCCGCATAAGCTGTAATCCCTCTGTCCAGCCGGGTATAACCTGATCAAGACGGAATTCAACTGGTTCCCCCCTGGTGTATGAGCTGTCAAAAACAATTCCGTCTATGAATGTCCCCTCGTAATTAACCCGCACTGTGTCGCTGGACATGGGGGATTCACCTGCGCCTTCGCTTATCACCTCGTATTGAAGACCGCTTTGAGTTATGGACATCCCTGATTTTTGAGCGTTTTCAGCCAAGAAAGTATTTCCCTTTTCCATATTAGCCGAGGCTTCTTTTTCCATTACCGCGGTAAAGGCTAATTGTACTTTCATCCCTGCTTCTTCAAGGGAAATCCGCGGATTATTGCCTTCCAGCGCATCCTTAAAGCCCTGGGCCATTTCGTTGTAATCGAAACGGAGCCCTATATTCCTGAATTGAGAAGCAAGCAATAGCCCAAAGCCATAACTTGTATCTTTATCCACGGCTTCCGCCGATACGGAAGCAGATTTCCCTGCATTGTTGCAACTTCCAAAGAATACAACAATAAGGGAGATAAGCGCTCCAAGCGCATAGTTCTTAATCATTAATACAGCATAACGATTAATCAAAAGTAATTCAAGGTATCAATTTATAGCCCGCTCCGTCCGGTTGCACCTTACCTATGGCCGGATATACAAGGTGCATACCGGCAACCGGTACATTATTCCTGACGGTCCAGGCAAGAATACGTTTACGTATGGCGGCAGCCGCGGCAGGATCGGTATCATACGTTACTGAAACATCCGGCAGGGGAAACTGGATGCCCTGTGCATGCATCAGATCGCCCCAGATGAGGAGCTTGTTCCCGCCCGATTCAAGCAGAAAAACTGTATGCCCCGGGGTATGACCGAAAGCAGCGATAGCACGTATACCCGGCAAGAGTTCTATGCCGCCAGAGTCTAGGTCCGCTGGAAGAAAATCCTCCACTTTGCCGCCGTAAGGTTTCAGCGCGTTCACCGCCCCCTGATTCACCCGTGATATTGTCCAATACTCTCTTTCCTGTTGGGCAACATAGACTTTAGCCTTGGCAAACAGCGCCTTTCCGTCCTTGGCAAGCCCGCCTATATGGTCCCCGTGCATGTGGGTTAATAGTACCGCATCCACATCAGCAGGATTCACACCCAGTTTTTTCATACTATCAAAGATGGTGGTACCAAAACCGGTATCCACTATAATAGACTTTCCACCGCCGCGGATGAGGAAGGTATTGGTCTCCGACTGGTAGGTACCGCCGGGTACATAGCGGTTTATGCTTGCCTCGTCCGCTCCGACTAAAATGGATCTGTTCCCTTGTCCGCGATTCTCCACCAGCATATACACATCAAATTGCCCTACCTTATAAGAGAATATCATCTCTTCACCCGCAATACCGCCGATTACCGTAGTTGTCATCAGAATACTCCACATTAAATTGAATTTCATAAGACCTCCATATAAAGCGGCTTCAAAACTAATCGGGTTTTGAAACTACCTATCATTTTTAGTAACTACTCAGGGATATGCGATATTTATACGTGTTCTCAAGTACTTGGGGACCCTCCGGGTCCCTCGCAAAGGGGCGCCGCCCCTCCATTCCACCGATTTCCGCTATCCCCGCATCAGTCCTGAGTAGTTACTATTTTTATACTTTTTTACATTTTTCGCAAGACCTTCAGGATAAACCCCAGCGGTTTTACTTTTGAGAAATTCAACCGCTAAAGACACGAAAAAGCAAAGTACGCTACTTCCAAGTACCGTGAAAATACCCAAATTTGAAGAATTTTAACCGCTAAGTACACATCGAACCGCGAACCTTCGGTTCGATGGTTCGCGAAC
>JAISQR010000077.1 GCA_031274035.1 Treponema sp.
ATGGTATAAATATTCATAAACATGAATATTTATACCTTACAAACTCCGAAAGCATGCCCATTGATCGGGATTTTTTGCATGAATATGCAAAAAATCCACAAGTGCAACAGGCTGCTAGATTTTAGTTCCTGGTTTTACCCTCCTTTTCGGCTAGAAAAATTATTAGGCAATACGGGGGCTAGTTTGACATTCCCATTTCCTGTATAATTTACCAATTATGAATAAAATAGGCGAAGAACAGGAGCAGAATGTCCACTGGGCTGACGAAACTGCGGCAAAGATTATCAGAGAGAAGGGCGCCAAGGACTGTTATACCTGCGCTTCAGGGATAACCCCTTCGGGAACAGTGCATATAGGCAATTTCAGAGAGATTATTTCCGTGGATCTTGTGGTGCGGGCCCTGCGAGACATGGGCAAAAAGGTACGCTTTATCTATTCGTGGGACGATTACGATGTCTTCCGTAAGGTGCCCAGGAATATGCCCAAACAGGAAGAGCTTAAAAAGTTTCTACGTTTTCCCATTACCATGGTCCCAGACCCTTGGGAGCGCAACGAGAGCTATGCCCGTCATCACGAGGCCGATGTAGAGACCGTCCTGCCGGCGCTCGGGATACAGCCTGAGTATCTCTACCAGGCTGAACGTTACCGCGCTTCCCTTTATGCCAAAGGCATACGCAAGGCTTTGGAACACCGGGAAGAGCTTAAAAATATTCTGGATAAATTCCGCGATGATGATCACAAAATTCAGGGTGAATGGTGGCCGGTCAGCGTTTTCTGCGATAGCTGCAATAAGGACGAAACCGATATTGAAGGCTGGGACAATGCTTGGAATCTAAGCTACCACTGTAACGCCTGCGGTCATAGAGAAACGGTAGACATGCGGAACGCAAAAGGGGTAAAGCTGGGCTGGCGGGTGGACTGGCCCATGCGCTGGGAATACGAAAAGGTTGACTTTGAACCGGCCGGCAAGGATCATCACAGCCAGGGCGGGTCATTCGATACGGCCCGGCATGTGTGCAAAGACGTGTATAACTGGGAAGCTCCGGTAACTTTCCGTTACGACTTTATCGGCATCAAGGGATCGGTAGGGAAGATTTCAAGTTCCTCCGGTCTGGTGCTTGACTTGGGGGATCTGTTAAAAGTGTATACCCCGGAACTGATCCGTTATCTTTTTGCCGGAACCCGGCCCAACACAGAATTCACTATTTCCTTCGATCTTGATGTAATTAAGATATATGAAGATTACGACAGGACTGAGCGTATAGCCTGGAAGATTGAAGAAGCGAGGGATGAAACAAGCTACCGGAAGGAACGGCGTATCTATGAGCTTTCCCAGACGGCGGTTTCTCCTGAAGGCAAAACCCTCATGCCGGTGTTCATGCCCTACCAGGTTCCCTTCCGGCATCTGTGCAACCTGATCCAGATTGCAGGCGGGGATATTGAGAAGACCATTGCCGGCATTGCAAATGCCCGGACAGGCCGGGACCCCCTGTTGCCCGAACAGATACCCGGCCTGCGTGAGCGCTGCAAATGCGCAAAGCACTGGATAGATAACTGTGCGCCGGAGGAATTCTGTTTTAAGCTGCGGCGTCCGGAAGACGGCAGGACGCCCGGCCTTTCAAATAGCGAAATTGAAGCGGTAGGCGCTTTGCGGGACAGCGTTGTTGAGCGGATAGAGACATACACGGAAGATAAGCCCTGTGCGGAAGCGATCTACCAGGTTGCTAAAGACAAGGGCATGGAGGGGAAGGCCCTATTCCGCGCCGCATACCAAGCGCTTATCGGCAAGGATCAGGGGCCGCGGCTAGCCGCTTTTCTGCGGTCCATTAATAAAGAAGAACTTTTAGGCATTTTAAAAGAGTATCGTTAATATATAGGAATGAAAGTCCCAAGCAGAAAAGAGGGGAGTCATTATGAGAAGAAAGCATTGCATGATAACGGGCCTGATTTTTTTTATCGCATTATCATCTATCAGGGCGGATGACGGCGTCATCTTTTCCACCGATCTGGGTTTGCAAGTTTCGAGCAGGCCGGAGGCAAAACTGAGCATTACACAGAGCTTTATCTTCCCTTTTATGCGCTTCGACAGCCCGCTTACCAGGGACAATACCATTAAGGCCGCCCTAACCGCCGAGTTGAGCCCCCTTTCAATAAACGGTCTGGCGGAAATCACCTGGACACCCATTGCTTTTTTACAGATTATTGCCGGCGGCAAGCTGGGTTCCGGCTGGAATATGCCGCTGGGCAAGGGCATAGGTATCAATACCGATATTGAAATAGGCAAATCCGGGCCGCATAAACAGTCCGTTACAGGCGAACCTTTTGAGGGGCTCTTTTCAAGCGGGTGGGGCGGCGGTGTTATCCAGTTTGATCTTGCCGCCGTCATCCCCGGCGATTGGAATCACCTTGTTTTCCGCAGCTATCAGGGCATAAACTACCGTTCCTTTACCGGAGCCGCCCACGGCGAATCCTGGATTTTTGAAAACGATGACGCGGAGAACCGCAACGGCCTTGTGTACTCCGCCAATTACCTTCTGGGCTATCAGATGCCGTCTTCGCCCATCCTCAATACCGTCGGCTTAATGGCCGAAGCGGAGCAGTACCTCTACAACACCCCCGGCGGGGACCAGTGGGGGGACGGCCTTGGCCGCTGGATATTCTCCGCGCTTTTTAATTTTACCATTACCAGGGAATTCAGCGCCGCCCTTATCCTCCAGACGAGGACGCGGCGGAATTATGGAGACAGCGATTATGAAAACACCAAAGGCATGTTTTACCAATCAATGACGATTGATAAAGACGACCCTTACCGACTGGTCTTCTACCGTGCGGCGGCGGTACTGACATTGAAACTGCATTAGGGCGCACGAGAAGCATAGCGTACACCGACCATCATCCGGGCCGCTTCTACAATGGCAATATGCTCTTCACGGTGTATACGTTCCGCAAGAATTTCCGGTGTATCGGACGTAAATACCGGCGCCTTCCTCTGTAAAAGGATAGGCCCTGTATCGGTTCCCCTATCTACCAGGTGTACGGTGCAGCCTGATTCGGTTTCCCCCGCATCAAGCACAGCCTTGTGTACGTGCATTCCGTACATGCCCTCCCCCCCGAATTTCGGCAACAGGCTTGGGTGCAGGTTGATCATGCGGCCCTTGTACTCTTCGATAATTTCCCCTGCAAGGATAGAAAGAAAGCCCGCGTGGATGATAAGTTCCGCCCCATAGCGCCGGGCAATGCGGAGGATACGATCCGAAAGCTCTTTGCGTCGTTCTGGTTTGGCAATGCGTTTATCGGGAAGCTCGGTCAGGGCCGGTATGCCTGCGGCCTTTGCCCGTTCCAAGGCATATACGCCGCTTCGGTCTGAAACTACCGCCGCAATACAAGCGCCTTCAAGCAGGCTCTCTTTTTCCGCATCGATCAGAGCCTGGAGGTTACTGCCCTTACCGGAAACCAGCACGAGTATGTTCATCCGCAGCCTCCGTCCTATTCAAAGTAAATTCCCCCCTCCCAGCCCTTTGCTTCTTCAACATACCCTATTTCCCAGGCAGGAAACCCCTGGTTGTCAAGACATTCAACAGCCTTTTCCACGTGTTCCGGCGCAAGGGCGATAACAAAACCTATGCCCATATTGTAGGTATTGAACATCAGCTTTGCAAGCTCCGCATCGGTACTCAGCATATCTATACCCGCAGCCTGGGCCTCCGCGCCGGCGGACCGCCGATCTACCGCCGGTATGGCGGCGCTCTTATCCAAAGCCCCTCCGTCCGTAACCTTTACCCCGTAAGCTATCCTTGCAAAAATAGGCGGAACTATCCAGATACGCCCTGAATCCACCGTGTTTTCAGTCGCCTTGTAATGGGGACGGTGCAGCACCGCGGTCAGAGGCCGTCCGCCAAAAATACGGGGTATATTTTCGTAAAAACCGCCGCCGGTGATATGGGCCATGCCCCTGATCTCAACCTTTTCCATAAGGTTTAGAATAGGCTTGACATAGAGCCGCGTTGGTTCCAGCAGCGCCCTCCCTATAGGCATACCGCCGAAGTCCTCTTCCAAATTGGGGAGCACTTTGCGGATAAGACTAAATCCGTTGGAATGTGCCCCGGATGAGGCAATACCAACAAGCCTATCCCCGCGGCATATCTTACTGCCGTCAACGATCTTTTTCCGTCCGGCTATGCCTACGGCAAAACCGGCCATGTCGTATTTACCCTCATCGTAGAATCCGGGCATCTCCGCAGTCTCCCCGCCTAGGAGAACGCAGCCGGTTTCGCGGCAGCCGATAGCTGCGCCTTTTACCAGAGCCGCCGCAATACCGGCGTCGAGCTTTCCGCAGGCCAGATAATCCAGAAAGAAGAGCGGCCGCGCCCCATGACAGAGCACATCATTGACGCACATTGCCACGCAGTCAATACCGACCGTGTCGTACTTTTTTAGTTTAAAAGCAATGTCCAGCTTAGTACCAACACCGTCGGTACCGGACACCAGCACCGGATCTTCGATCCCTCTGCCTGCGTTGATAATTTCTTTGAGGGAGAACATTCCTGCAAAACTGCCGATTCCGCCCAATACCGCGTTGTTTGCGGTTTCCGCCGCAAATTCCCGGTATTGATGTACCGCCCGGTAGCCTTCTTCTATATTAACCCCTGCCTGTATATAGTCCATGTAAATAGAGTAACCGCAAAAAAGAAATTAGTATACGAGGAGTTTGTGGGGCTTTGCCCAAAAATAGTATAAATTTGCAAACTCCCAAAGGAGCCTCGTTAATCGGAATTTTTGCATGAATATGCAAAAATTCACCCAAGTCCCACAGGCTCCGAGGTACTGGGGCAGACAAATTCCCTTAGTCCCTCAGTTGCGGTAGAATCGTATCCCAGACAGTGTAGAGTATAGGCTTCATGTTCTCTTCGTTGGATGTAATGGCTACAACCGCATCCTCGCGGGGGAAGACTATCACGAACTGTCCGTCCTTACCGTCGCAGCGGTAAGCGCCGTGCCGGCAAGGCCAGAACTGGTAGCCGTAACCCAGGTCATAGTCAGGATGCCTACTGTCGCTGGTGCTGATATGGGCGCGGCTTGCGCAGTCTATCCATGACGCGCTGATAAGCTGTTTCCCCTTCCAGTTACCCCGCTGCAAGAGGAATTGACCGAAAACCGCAAGGCTTGCTGTGGAAACCTCCAGACCCGTACCGCCTATAGTATAGCCGTCGCTTGTCTCTTCCCAATTCGGTTTGGGGATGCCCAGGGGCCGGAAAAGCCTTTCCTCAAGGTAGTCCCTCACGGTAAGGCCGGTTGCTTTGGTCAGCATAGCGGATGCTAGGAAGGTACAGGCATTATCATACAGGAAGATCGAGCCGGGATCGCTGCTCAGTTTCTGCTGTAAAACATGGGAAACGCTTTCAGGCCGGGTAAATTCTGGGTAGCCGCGGCTCATGGTAAGGCAATGCTCCAATGTCAGGGCCTGGGTACGCTCATCGGCGTTGGGCGCCTTGTCAGGAAACGCACCGATGACACGATCCTTCAGATTTAGTTTCCCTTCCTCAATAGCCATACCTACCGCTATGGAAGTAAAACTTTTACTTACCGAAAAGACGACCTTCGGCGTATCGGGAATCCAACGATGCCCGGCGATCTTTTCACCATGCTGCATGACTATCACCCCCTCGGATTTCAGTCCCTGTTTCTCAATGGCCTCTACATAAGTTTGTATGTTCATATAACTCCTTTAAAAAACTGTGGCAGTTAGTTAACGCTTCTTTTCCCCGCGGAGCAGCCGGGAAAGCACACGGTCAAAACTGTCGGCAAAGGCTTTAAGTTCCCGTTTGCCGTAGTTTGCGCTTCTCTCTTTTTCTATGCCGTTTTCCGCAAGGCCCACTATAAAATTACGCAGTGATAAACGTTCCCGTATATTTTCCCTGGTATAAAGCCGTCCCCGGTCGTCAATTACCGTTACCGGGACTTCAACAAGCCGGGCTGCCAGGGGTATATCCCTGGTTAGAACGAGGTCTCCGGGACGGGCCATCTCCGCAATGCGGTCATCCGCAGACCCTTCTTCTGCTGTACAGAGCTCCATAACCGCGTTTTCGCCGCTTATACCCGGAATGGGCCTGTTTGCGGCAAAATGGGCTTTGAGGGAATTCCTTGCCGCAGAGCGCAGCACAAGAGCGCGGGCTGGTTTGGGGCAGGAATCCGCATCAACAAGGATCTTCATGCTCCGGCTCCTCGTAATGATTATGAAAAATTGCCTATACCGGCCAGGTAGAGGCAAAAATCCCCTGAGACGCCAAGCGTATTCCTTTCGGCGCCGATAAAGGCCGATTCCCCCTTCTCCAGACTCAACTCTTCCCCTGTTTCCGGGATCGACAGGGCAGCCTTCCCTTCAATTACTACTGCTATAAACGGCCCGCCCTTCTCCAGCATGATCGTACCGCCCTGCAAAACGGAAAGTGAAAATTCTTCCGCCTCCGTGGGATAGGTATACAGGGGGGTATTCCCTGGTTCCGGCCTTAGAATTGCCGGCTTGAAGGGTTTGAACAGGAGTACCTTTAAGAGTTCGTCAATATCAATATGTTTTTTAGTCAAACCGCCCCGGAGCACATTGTCTGAATTGGCCATAAGCTCAACCCCGAAACCTTTTACATAGGCGTGAAGGATGCCCGCCGGAAGATAGACCGCATCGCCTTTCTCCAGATTGATGCAGTTGAGGTAGAGCGGGGCGATTACCGCAGGGTCTTCGCTGTATATCCCTGCAAAAGATGATGCAAGCCCCCATTCTTCCCGGTATTGAGGATACTTTTCGGTAAGAGCCGCTCCTGCACTAAGGGCATATTGACATAAAAGCCGCTTCGATGATGTATCCATACCGAAAAGCGCGGTAAGAAAGGCCCTGAGCCCAGTTTCCACATTGCCGTTTACATCATACAGGGCGGTACGGAGGTTTTGCAGAGTATTTCTTAAACCTTCAGGGGCAAGGCCTTCAAAACATTCAAGCCGCGCCCCAATTTCCGCCGGTTCCCTGAATCCGCACATTCCGGTAAAAGGGCCCAGCGCGCAGAGTATCTCAGGCTTGTGATTGGCGTCTTTATAGTTCCGCTCCGGCGCGTTAAGAGCTATGCCGCCAAGTTCCTCCCGCTTCCAGCCCTCTCCGGCCTGGTTAATGTTTGGGTGGGCCTGAATAGAGAGGGGTTTGTCTGCGGCAAGGAGTTTGAACAGGAAGGGGAGGGCGCCGTATTTTTCCTGTATTGTTGCTCCCAGCAAGGCCCTGGGGTTTTCGTTTATAAGCTGAGAAAGGGGCAGAACTTCCCCCTGATATACTGTTTTTGAAGGGCCTTCCGGGTGAAGCCCCATCCACAATTCCGCCCAGGGTATCTTCTGAGGATTATCCTGTCCCATAACGGAGGGAATCCATTCGGTAGAGCCCCATTCGTAATGCTTTACGGTATTTTGAAGTTTAAAAAGCATGGATTAATAGTCATCCTTTTTTTCAAGAACATCATCGATTCGGGAGATCATATCCTGAGTCAGCCTTTCCGCTTCTTTGAATTCGTTTTCCTCGGCCAATTTCCAAGCCGAAAGCTGCTCTTCGGCCTTATAAAGTTCTTCAACAAGCAAAAAACCGGTGAGGATCGCTAGTTCATGGTTATCCGCAAGACCGGTTTTCTGCTGGGTATCAAGAATTGCCAAACGGTAACGCTCCAGAATCTTGTCGAGGTATTTTGCATCTTCTTCTGCACTGATCGAAAGGGAAACGCCAAGAACATCAATAGTAAGGCTGCTCGCCTTCATAGATAACCCTTAAAAGATATCAAGCTCTCTGTTATCCGAGGCCAGTTCAGCTTCCGTATGCTCTTCCCCTGCCGGATCATTTTCCGCCTTGTGTCCAGTACGGCCGCGCTGAGGGGCGCTAGGGTTAGGGGCTTCTTCCTTTACTCCGTTTTCCTCTGAAGAATGCGGGGCCGCCTGCGGTACAGGATAATTTTTTCCGATAGCATCTTCAAATTCATTGAGCTTATTCAGAGAAGAAAGTATCCCTTCTTCAATGCGGCTTTGTTCTTCTTTAAATTCCAGAATCAGTCCCTCAAGCTCATCCACACGCTTTTGACAGGAATCCAGTTCCCCTTTCAAGAGATTGTTTTCACCGGTTAACTGATTTATATAATCAAGCGTCTTAACAATCTTCGATTCCAGTAATCTGACTTGCTCAAGGCTAATCATATTATGCTCCTAATGCTTCCTTAGCCTTTACTGCTACTGCTTTGAATGCATCCGCATCTTTAAGGGCAAGG
Source organism: Treponema sp. (assembly GCA_031274035.1). Classification (GTDB taxonomy): domain Bacteria; phylum Spirochaetota; class Spirochaetia; order Treponematales; family Breznakiellaceae; genus JAISNI01. The sequence goes on from JAISQR010000077.1 coordinate 8,286, forward strand.
TAGGCCAGGGCCTTTCTATTTATGGTTATTCCGGCCTTGTTAAGACCGTCAATAAACCGCGAATAGGAGATACCGGCCTCTTTGCAGGCCGCATTGATCCTGATGATCCATATCCGCCTGAAATCTGCCTTTCTATCCTTTCTATCCCGGTAAGCATAGAAAAGCGCCTTGGTAACTGCGTCTTTGGCCGTCTTATAGTTGGAATGGCGCCGCCCCCAGTAACCTTTTGCCTGTTCAAGTATCTTCTTCCGATGATTCTTCCGTTTTGATCCGTCTACCGCTCTGGGCATAATTTAACTCCTATCTTTAAACTACCGATAAATATGCAATTGTCTTTTATTGAACAAGGAAATTTCCATCCCCTCGGCGCCGAATTTTGCATAATAAATCCGGCGCTCCCCCGCTAAGCCGTTACTGAGGGGGCTGAATAACTGCAACTGCTGTTCTTACCCGTAAGGCAAGAGCCGCTTTTTAATAACCGATACATTATCCGCCGATAATATACCTGCATGGCGAAGATTCCGTTTCCGTTTGGTGGATTTTTTGGTAAGAATATGACGAAGGTTTTGCTTTTTATATTTCACCTTCCCCGTCCCGGTAAAGGAATAGCGCTTGGCTGCGCTCTTCTTAGTCTTCATCTTTGGCATGATGCCACCCTCAAATAATTGAATTTGAATTTCTGGCGTGTAAATGCAACTGATTTATTAAACGCCTTACTTCTTGGTCTTAGGGCTCAGCACCATAGACATATAACGGCCTTCCATTGCCGGCGCCTTATCCATTACATACTCCCCCTCAATGCGCTGTAATACATCCTTCAGCACTTCCAGACCGAGTTCCGTATGGGCAAGTTCCCTGCCTCTAAAACGTACCGTTACTTTTACCTTGTTGCCTTCCCCAAGAAATTCCCTAACATGCTTTGATTTGAAATCCAGATCGTGCTCGTCAATTTTTGGCTGCATCCGAATTTCTTTTATTTTAAGCTGTTTCTGCTTTTTTTTTGAATCCCTAACTTTCTTTTCATTCTCGAATTTGAACTTGCCATAGTCCATGATCTTAACTACCGGTGGAGCCGCCTGGGGCGCAACTTCCACAAGATCCAGACCCTGCTCTTTGGCAATCTGGAGCGCTTCAAGGATTGAAATAATCCCCTGCTGACCGCCTTCATCCCTGATAAGGCGAACCTCACGCACCCGAATCTGTTCATTAATCCTTAAATCTTTATCAGACAACTGACCTCCTCTTCGGCATCTTATAGAATCCAGCATATTAACCGGCGTTTTGCCAAATTTTATCTTGCGTCAAGCCTATGCTTACTGTTTACAGCATACAGCAGAAACATACATTTTAATTATAACAGATTTCGTTCTTTATGTAAAGGGTGCGCAGTGCCTCATCAAAAATGTTACCGAAAAGAGACCGTGCCTCATTTTGAAAATGTTACCCAAATTATAATAAGGATGCCCGAAGGAGGGCATCCAAATGGGGTTACACATGAAAGAG
>JAISQR010000095.1 GCA_031274035.1 Treponema sp.
AGGAGCCTGTGGGACTTTGGTGAATTTTTGCATATTCATGCAAAAATTCCGATTAACGGGGCTCCGCGAACCGGAGGTTCGATGGGAGTTTGCAAGGTATAAATTTGCAATAAATTGCAAATTTATACAATTTTTGGGCAAGCCCCACAAACTCCTAGGGAAGAGGCCATGGCGGAGATTCCCTCGGTTTTTTGTATGTCCGCCATTACTTTTATAGAGTTGAGCACGTTGTATATGAAATGGGGATTTATCTGATTCAGAAGCACCCGGTACTCAAGCTGTGATTTTTCGTGTTCCCGGCGGATCAGTTCTCCCATGAGGGTGTCAATGCGCCCGACCATCTCATTTATTCCCTGCCCCATCTCTTCGCCGCCGCTAATACTCTCGTCAACAACAAACGCGCCGGATGATACCTGCTTGAGCCTGGACAGTATCGCCGCCAGGGGTTTTGTGAGACGGTTCGACAAATAGTAGGTCATAAAAAAAAACATTATCACCGTCAGCAGAAAAACAATAACCAAAACAACAAGCGTATAATTGAACTGACGTTCCAAGGTCCGCAGCGAATGAATGATGAGCACGGTCATGCCGGAATACGGGGACTTCTGGCAGGTAACAATGCGGGGACTGCCGTTGATCACAACTTTGCGGCTGCCGCTGTCCGCGTCATGGAGCGGTTCAAGAAAATTATAAACGCCGGCCCGGCCTATCTTGTCCGGTTCCCGGTGAAATACTACCCGTTTTTCCCTGTCGAGGATGACCATGCTTCGATTCTGATCCATACGGAAGTCTTCAAAAACATCGCCGATAAGGGCGGGGCTGAAGGCAAAAACATGCCAGCCTATGGGTATCCGGGTATCCGAGAAAATAACCGGCCTGGTAACGGGAATAATCCTGGCGGTGGTCCGGTACATCGAAGGATTATCAACAACGCCCGGCCATATCACTTTTCCGTTCGCCTTGATTCCGTCCTGAAACCAGTCCACATCGGGATTGGATGATTTTAACACCACCCCGTTATTGCCCCTGATGTACAAAAAAACAACGTATTTACCCACCGAACTGGAACTGAGATAATCGTTTATCAAACGTTGGATGGAAGGGATTTCCCTGTCGTACTGGGTCATGTTTTCCGAATAATCCCGCACCAGGGCGGTTTCTATTCTGCGGTTCACAAATATCTAGTCCGAAAGTTTTTCGCAAAGCCTGAGTTGTTTGTCCATAATTCCCAATAAATAGGCAACATCGTTTTTATCCTGGTAAGTCAGATTATCCTCAAAGAGCATACGCTGGCTTCTGTAATAAATAAAACTCAGTATAATAGAAACACAGAGAACCACAACCATAAAAGACCAGGTGATCTGGGATTTAAGGGACCAGTTCTTCGGGGTTTTCATTCTTTTTATTGTAACCTACAAGTACAACAGGCCGCAACGCCTGCTGTCAACGACCAATAGAAATGTCCCCTCATGTTCAGTAACGGCTGGGTTTGGGCGGTCCTTTGTGTCAATTTGTATCTCCGGGGCGAGGAGCGGTTTCCCTTCCCCGCATATAGATAATTACCGTCTTACGCCCGCCTGTCCGCAACGATATGCCTCAGGCCGGCGCTGGCCCCCAATTCCCGCATCTTTTTGATGGAGGCGCTGGTTCATTTGAAGTCTTGTTCAAAGTAATCTATACTTAGAACTATGAACAGTAATTATGCAGTTGATCCGCGCTATTGCGGGATTCTGTTTCATCCAACCAGTCTGCCCGGTCCTTGGGGTATAGGCGATCTGGGGAGCGCCGCCTACCGGTTTGCGGATTTTCTTGCGGAGGCTAAAGTTTCACTCTGGCAGATACTCCCTCTCGGTCCGACTGGTTACGGCAATTCGCCTTACGCGGCCAGGTCTAGTTTTGCCGGGAATGAATACCTCATAAGTCCCGATCTTCTTATCCGCGAGGGCTGGCTGGAACCGGCGGGTGGTTGGCAATCCGGTGCGGATTCAACATTCTCTGACATGCCGGTTTCTGCTGCAAACCGTATTGATTACGGCAAGGTTGAAGGGGAAAAGCTCCCCCTGCTTCACCACGCCGCGGAGAACTGCCTTAACTGCCTTGGGAATAATCCTTCCCTGGCGGCTTCCTTTAAGGCTTTCTGTGCGGAAGAGAATTTCTGGCTTGATGACTACGCTGTCTTTATGGTGATCTACGAACATTACCGCGACAGCCGCTGGCATACGGTTTGGGATAAGGGCCTTGGCGCAAGGAAAAGCGAAGCCCTGGATAAGATACGGCGGGATCATGCAAAGAGAATACAACAGTGGAAGATGCTTCAATATTTTTTCTTTAAGCAGTGGAACAATCTGCATGATTACGTCCGTTCAAAGGGTATTAAAATTATCGGGGATATACCGATCTTTGTTGCACCGGACAGCGTTGACGCCTGGGCTAATCTTGAGTTTTTTAAAACAAAGAGCGGCGGTTCCTATTCAACGGTATCCGGCGTTCCGCCTGATTATTTTTCCGCTACAGGCCAACTCTGGGGTAATCCGGTCTACGACTGGAAAAAACTCAAACAGACGGACTATGCCTGGTGGAAGCTGCGAATTAAGGCGCTTTTAAGGCAAACCGATATTTTCCGTATAGATCATTTCCGCGGCTTCGATGCCTACTGGGCTATTCCAGCGGAAAACACAACCGCCGAACATGGCGTATGGGAAAAAGGGCCTGGTATGGAATTTTTTAACAGCCTGCGCTCGGAATTCGGCAAGCTCCCTATCATAGCCGAGGACCTGGGCTTCCTTACAGAATCCGTCATACGGCTCAGAGATGAATCGGGGTTTCCGGGCATGAAGGTCTGTCAATTTGGTTTTGAAGATATGAGGGACGGTATACTCGACAGCCGCCATCTCTTCCTGCCGCATAACTATCCTTACCACTGCGCTGCCTATACCGGTACTCACGATAACAACACAAGCGCCGGCTGGTTCAATGCGCTTGGCAGTGCGGACAGGAAAAAGGTTTGCGAATACTTCAACTGCGAAGGCAGGGACATAGCCTGGGCTATGATCCGCGCGGTAACGGCATCCCATGCCGAATATGCGATCTTCCCTATGCAGGATATACTCGGTCTTGGGGAGGATTGCCGTATGAACCTGCCGTCAACATGCAGAAGTGAAAACTGGTCATGGCGGCTTTCCTCTATACCTGCCGGCGGTATTGCGGAAAAACTGGCGTCGATCATTACTCTGTACAGCCGGGGATAAGTGCGGTATATTTTTTTAATGGGCCGCATTGCAGTAGTTGATGATGAAAAAAATATACGCGAGTTAATCCGTATCGCACTGGAGCGGGAATACCATCGAATTATTGAATATCCTGACGGATTTGAAGCCTGGAACTGTTTTCAGAAAGAGATGCCCGATCTCATCATCCTGGATATTCTTATGCCCAGGATGGACGGTATAGAACTCTGCAAAAACATAAGGAGTATTCCCGCTGGAAAAAAAGTTCCCCTCATTTTTCTATCGTCCCGCGATGAAGAAATTGACAAGGTGCTGGGGCTAGAATCGGGCGCGGACGATTATGTTACAAAGCCCTTCAGTATACGGGAACTGACCGCACGTATACGATCCGCCTTGCGGAGAATTGAGAATAGAGAGGTCCTTTTAGCGGATCGGCATGGATCTGCCGCGCACTGCGGGGAACTACTGCTTGATGAAAACCGTTATGCCGTCTTCTGGAAGAACATCCCCTTGGAATTTACCGTTACCGAATTTAGAATAATTATAAACCTTGCGGCGAATCCTGGTTTTATCAAAACCCGTGCACAGCTTATGGCCGCGGCATTCCCCGAGGATAATTTTCCAAACGAGCGCGCCGCGGACAGCCACATTAAACGCATACGGAAAAAATTCCTTGAATGTGATGAAGGTTTTAACGCGCTGGAAGCGGTCTACGGCCTTGGCTACCGCTGGCGTAAGGCGGGGCAGGTTTGATGAAAAGCCTTTCGGTTAGGCTGCTCCTCTTTAATATCCTGCTCCTCTTCCTCCCGATGGGAAGCCTTCTCTACCTGGACACTTACGAAAACCAACTCCTTGCTTCCCAGGAAAATTCCATGATACAGCAGGGACGGCTCCTCAGTTCCGCGCTTTCGGGCCGGGATTTTTCCGGCGGAGAGCTTGCCTCCGAAGCGCACCGTATTCTCATCAATCTGGGCGGACGGGTTGACTCGCGGCTCCGTGTTATTGACGCACAGGGAAATCTGGTTGCCGATTCCGCCACGATTTCCGCCGCAGCGGATTCCGCGCTCTATCAGAGCGGGCAGGATGAAGCGGAAACAGCAGTTTCCGGCCCGGAACCGCAAATAGCTTCCGCGGTTGTTGATGAAACAAAAAGGGATTCCAGCCCTAACGATTCGTTTCTGTACCGTATAGCTGTGTATCCGGTGAATGTATTTAAACGGCTGTTTTTTCCGCCGGGGCCTCAGTTTACAACCGGCGAATTCTATTCAGGGCGGAAGCTGCTGCTCGGTCCGGAAATACTCGCCGCTCTGGAGGGACGATACGGAGCCGCGACACGGTACTCTTCAGGCGGGCAGGTTTCGGTCAACCTTTATTCGGCAATTCCTGTATGGGGTTCCCAAAAAATTACCGGCGCGGTTCTTGTATCCCGATCCTCTTACGGCATACTTCTCAATCTCTACCGGATACGGCTAGACATTATTAGAATATTCTTTGTTTCCCTGCTGGTTTCTCTTGTCCTTTCCCTGGGGCTTTCATTTACCATCACCATTCCTATCAAGAAACTCAAGAGGCAGGCCGAAGAAATGCTTGATAAGTCGGGGCGTTTCCGTTCCCGTTTCCTCGGCCTTAAACGCAGGGACGAGATTGGCGATCTTTCCCGCAGTCTTTCCGCGCTTTCCCTTAAACTGGAAAGGCGTATTTCCTTTATTGATGCCTTTACCGCGGATCTGCTCCACGAGCTTAAAAACCCGCTTGCCGCTATCCGCGGTCTGGTGGAGCTTTCCCTCAGTTCCGCTGTCCGCGAAGAACATCTGCTGTCAAGAATAGCCCAGGAAGAAAACCGCATGGAACGCTTCCTTGCGCGTCTGCGTGAATTGGGCGGTATTGACAATTCCCTGGAACAGGAAGCAAGCGCTCTTGTTGATCTTGCGCTGTTCATTCCGCTGCTTCTGGAGCCTTACCGGAATGCGGACCCATGCGGGGTTTCTATTGTTTTTAAAAACGCATGCAGCGGTGAACACGCGCCCAGACCGGCTGAAGAAGCCTTGGTTCTTATCAACCCTGACCGGCTCGGCCAGGCTCTGCTCAATCCTCTGGATAACGCGCTTTCCTTTGCGCCGCCCGCAAGCGAGGTAACGGTCAGCCTGAGCAGGGGGGAAGCCGGGGGTATAAAAGGCTGGTTAATCACCGTGGACGATCAGGGGCCGGGCATACGAGACGAAAGCGGCGACCGGTATTTTGAGCGTTTCTATTCCGAACGTCCGCAGGAGGAAAAGCAGGATCATTCCGGCCTTGGCCTGGCCATAGTCCGCGCCATCGTCCAGGGCTACGGCGGGTATTGCAGCCTGGCCAACCGCAAGGCCGAACCTCCGGCCCGCGGCGGCTGCCGGTTCCTGCTTGTATTACCGGCCGCCGAAAAAAGTAAATGCACTGGCCCTGCAACGTGAGGGCTTGCGCTTTTTCAAGAACCGGTATATAGTAAATTAACATAAATATAAGTGGAAATGATACCATGATCAGTGGGAAAATCGGGCCGGACAGCGTTTTACCGCATACCAATAAGATCGCCGTCCGCGCTGTTTCCGTAATTTGCTCCGTAATTCAGTCCTCGTCCCGTAGTTATAATTCTCTGGTTACCCCCCCCCCCCCCGATAGGTTTACTAGGAGCCTCTGGGACTTTGGTGAATTTTTGCATAAATATGCAAAAATTCCGATTGACGGGCTCCTTGGGGAGTTTGCAAGGTATAAATTTGCAATTTATTGCAAATTTATACGATTTTTGGGCAAAGCCCCACAAACTCCTGGGAAATTATTCCTCAAGTTACATATCGTTGAGTTGCGTACTATCTCCAAAATTGAGACTTTTATGTCCCACCGCAAATTTCATCCCCGGTCCGTATATAGGGGGGATGATTTTGGATAACCAATATTATTCTTTGCCTGCCAAACGCGCTAAACCGTGCTGCTTTTAGTATGCTTGAAAAACTCGGGGTCTTTTATGACGAAGAAGTTGAGCGGTACATTGAAAGTTTTGTCGCCTGTTTCCATGTGCGTTTCGTTATACTGTCTCTTGAGTTTGAGGATCTGATCACCGGATCGCCCCATGTTGTTTCGTCTTATTGTCATTTGATGAGGTTCAAACTCCACAAGCTTGCTACTTGCCTTCATCAAAATCGTCAAGGGTGCCAACGCTGTAAAAACGGAAGTACACCATTCGTTTATCGTTGTTATGCGGGGCTTAACGAGGCGGTAATGCCGATTATTGTCAATGGGCAGCATATCGGTTACGCGATGATAGGGCAATTCAGGACATATAATGATGACGGGGGCATGCCGAAAATTCCACAAGAATTGATTGACATATGCGGGAAGATTGGCCTTGATGGCGCACTACGGGAGACTTGGGAAGAATTACCCCTCTATGACCGGAAAATGACAGAAAACATGGTCAATCTTTTCTATGTGCTCATCAACTTTATTGTGATGCGGGAGTATCTTAATGTACACCAGCCGGGCTTAACCGAAAAAATATTGCGCTGGCTGGATAATCATATTACCGATACGATAGAACT
>JAISQR010000147.1 GCA_031274035.1 Treponema sp.
GCCATAATCCTGGGGGCGATCCAGGGTATTACCGAATTTCTACCGGTCAGCAGTTCCGGGCACCTGGTGCTTTTCCAGCGTATATTTAATATTGAGGGGCCGGCCCTTCTCTTCGATACCATGGTTCATGTGGGCACTTTGGCGGCGGTTTTTGCCGTGTTATGGAAGGATATTTGGGGAATTCTGCGCCGGCCCATCCAGCCGCTTACCGGGTTTTTGATACTGGCGACCCTGCCGGCGGTTATTCTGGCTCTTATCTTCAAGGATACCATAGAAAACGCCTTTGAATCGGGAGCCTTTTTGGGGTTTGCCTTCCTTATCACCTCGGGGCTGCTCTTTTTCGCGGAACTGCCGGCCGGCCGGCCCGGAAAAACGGAAAATGTACCGGGAAAACCCGGGGACGAGCCCGGGCAGACCAGGGGCAGGACGGAAATGCGCCGGCTTGACGCCCTGATTATCGGGGTTTTGCAGGGAATCGCCATTATTCCCGGGGTGTCCCGGTCGGGGGCGACCCTTTCGGGGGCCCTCTCCCGGAAGCTGGACCGGGATTTCGCCGCCCGGTTCTCTTTTTTACTCTCCATACCGGCGATTTTGGGGGCCCTGGTTCTGCAGTTAAAGGACCTCTCGGGCGGCGGGCCCGGCGCGGCGGGGGCCGGACCCGGCGGTATAGGATGGGCGCCCATAACAGCCGGAACCCTCGCCGCGGCGGTGGTGGGCTTTTTCGCGGTACGGCTCATGCTCAAAATAGTCCGGGAGCGTTCCCTCCGGGGTTTTGCGGCCTATACGGCGGCTTTGGGGCTTCTGGTGCTGGCGGACCGGTATGTATGGCATTTATTTTTTTAAACCCATGAACCAGAACTCCGAAGGCGTCGGCTTGTGTCCCCGAGAAATACGCTGAGGGTTTAGCGGCGGGGTTCCGGCAGTCCCTCCAAAAACCGCGCCGGTGGTTCCCAGGCCCGGTCCCCATAGCCGCCGGCCATGATCCACGCCGACGGAATATGCCGCTCCCGCAGGAAGGTATAGATCAGCCGGTCCCGGGCAAGGCATTGATCCAGGCTGAGCCTGAGGAGGCCGCTGGAGGGAAGGCCGTCGTGCTCGTAGGGATCGGCGCCGTCCACCACGATTGCCAGGTCCGGCATGGGGCCGGAAGCCCCGGCGGAAAGCTTCTCCATCCCGCAGAGCCCTTCCTTTAACCGGGGAACATAGGCGGCCTCCTCCCCCGCCTCAATGCCGATATCAATGTCCGATTGTACCAGGGGCGCCCGTCCCGGCCGGGCGGCGGCGAGGCTTTCCGCATCCAGGGGCCAGCCCGAGGCCATGTGGACCGACAGGGTCAGGACGGGGCCATACACGCCGCGGGCGCCGATTCCGCCCGGCTCGCCCGGCCCTCCCCGGTTCCGGGCAAACCGTACCAGTTCCGCGGTACCGTCTCCCTTATGGGCGTCCACGTCCACTATCCAAATGAGCCGGGCCCGGCCCTCGGCCTGTATTTTCCGGGCGGCAATCATGATGTCGTTTACCAGGCAGAACCCGGACCCGCTGTCGTACCGGGCGTGATGCATGCCGCCCCCCAGATAGTAACAGAAACCAGCCGCCCCCGGGGGAGCGCCGATCTGCCCTAAGGCCAGCCTGCAGGCCAGATAGGTTCCCCCGACCTGGGCCAGGATCGTATCAAAGAGGGCCGGAAGGGGCTTGAGCGCCCGATCCGGCTCATAGCGGTGGGGCCGGCCCCGGCTGTCGATAAGCTCGTAGGCGTAGAGGAGGGCGCCCTCAAGGCCGCTCATGGTGTCGGGGCGGCCTTCGGCGGGTGCTCCCCGGCCGGGATCCCCGTAGAGGGCGGCGACAAAATCCCGCTGATGCACCCGCTCCAGGTCCGCCCGGTCCAGAACCGGGCGGCTTCCGGCTTCCCCCAGGAGGCCCAGGGCGCCGGGGATATCCAGGACGGGCCCGGGAAAGGACGAAAGGGCCCCGTCCTTCCCGAGGAATTCGGCCACCCGGCTCGCCCGGTCCGGGGCAATCGGCAGCATGATGCCGTAATCCCGGAAGGCCATGTTCAAAGAGGGATCGTGCAGGATCATCCCGGGCCTCCGCTCATCATGTCAAAGACAATTTTTTCAATATCGCCGCGGAAAACCTCCCATTCCGGCTTTCGCGCCCACATGACCGCGTCAAATTCACCTTTGGGCATCCCGGTAAGAATCTCGGCAACGACGGGAATTTCAAGGCCGTCCTCTTTTTCCCGGGCTTCCCGGATAATTTCCGCCCAGTCCACGGCCTCGTGCAGAGCGATCTCCCGGATATCCGCCACATCCTTGCCGGCGTAACGAAAGAGGGCGGTTAATTTATTTGAGAGGATGTTACGGATCGAGTCGGTCCTGTCAAAAAGCCCCGTCCTGACTATGTCCCCAAAATGGGGAGCCGAGTCATTTACAAAATCAAGTTTTAACGCCGCATCCGTTTTATCCCAGCCCACCTTGAAGGAAATAAAATCCTTATTCCTGATAAAGTCTGAATCCGAATTCCAGAAAAAACCATTCTCCCGAAGCTTGCCGAAAATCAAATCCATCTGTTCGTCATAGTCCGGCTGGACGTTTACAAAAAAATCCAGATCATCCGAATACCGGTGGTGGTAATAGGCCCTGCTAAGAGCGGTTCCCCCGGTCAGAAAAAAATCGGTGCCGCTTTGATTTATAGCGTTCAGCACCCCATCCTGCAACGGATACAGGCTCTCTTCGTAGTACCGCGAGGGCGAAATCATATTTCCTCCTTAAATCCCGGGGGAAAAGACGCCGGGCCAGTTCCGGGGTGTAGAGTTCCTTGACCGCCTCGACTCCCCAGAGGGCGATAAGCCGGTGCCAGCTGACCCGTTCAAGGGACCGGACAAACAAAAAGTTCCGGTCAAAGGGGCCGGCCTTGGGGAGCCGCCCTTCCAGCACCGCAAGCATATCCTCGGGGGATGTGGAGTAATCCCAGTTCAGGGAACGCATGACAGCAAGTTTTTCATCACGGCTTAGGATCATCAATGTATCCTGATTTATTATACAGTATACCCGATCCGCTCTAAAAACAACAGAACCCCGCGGACACACGGACAGAAGGGAGAATGAAGGGAACCACGGACGACACAGACCACACGGAGAAGAACAGGGACTTTTTTGTTCGAAAGTCTCGCTTTGTCCGTGTTCTCCGTGAGGTCAGTGGTAACTACTTTTACCCCATTGGTAACTACTTCCGGGTCATTGGCAGCTACTTCTGGCTCATTGGTAGCTGCTTCTGGCTCATTGGTAGCTACTTCCGGGTCATTGGTAGCTGCTTCTGGCTCATTGGTAACTACTTTTAGGTCATTGGTAGTTACTTTTGGCCCGTTGGTAACCGCTTTCAAACCGCCGGGAACTGTTTCCGGCGTAACGATACCCGCAAGGAGGAAACTATGGCGCATTATACCGACTGGCTGCCCGGCCCCCGGTTATCGACATGGCCCGGAACTGGACCGAGTACCTCACCGCGGTCCGATAGCTTTCCATCTCTGTTCACTGTTCCTCCCTCCACCCGTCCGTGCGGTTCCTTATACGGTTGCCGCCAACTCCTTGCGTACCAATTCGCCGATGATCTCCGCCGGGGTTTTATGCTCGGCTTCGGCGGCGGACTTGATATATCCGGCGGAGAATTGGTCGAGAATTACCATGCGGTCTCGGCGGTCAGTGAAAAAACCGCCCGGCTTCCCCGCGACATCAGGCGGATTTCGGGTTACTTCATCGTCCAGCGCCCACGCTTCTTCTTCGGTCATACGTGCCATGTTTGTCTCCTAAAATCCCACCAGGGGGAGGTATTTTTTTGCGCATCTCATCGCATGAAATATATTGACCGTATCGTCATCAATACGGTTATACATTATCTCAAGCAGCCGCCGTTTTGTATCGAAGCCCAGAACCAGATATTTGTTCATGAAGCCGTCTAAAAGGTCTTCGTAGAGCGGGTGCGTTGCCGCCCAGCGTATGTCTTCCTCATTTATATCGTGGCGAAAGGCTGTTTCGTTGAATTCAATGCCATCATCCATAGCTTTACTATACTATGCCCTGTCTGTTATGACAAGAAAAACGGTTTCTCCAGGCCTCTTCGCGGTTTTCCCTCTTCCCCCCCGCAATAGACCCTGCCGGACTAACCGCAAAACGCGCCACAGGAAGCGCAAAACACTCGGACGGTCACTTGACCGAAGCCCGCCGGGCTTTGCCCGCGGGCAAGCGTGGCCGGCCTGAGGGTTTTGCGCTTCCTGTGGCGGGATATTGTATAGAGTCCGACAGGTTTCCGGGATATTGTGGCATGACCTCCGACAGGCTACTATGACCCATGAGCTTTTTGAGTTTCTTCCCCTACGAGCTTGCCCCCTGGCAATGGGCGGCGCTTATTTTCAGCTGCCTCTGTTTCGGCATATCCAAAACCGGGATAAACGGCATATCCGCGGTGGCGGTTCCCCTCTTTGCCCTGGTTTTCGGCGCCAAAGAATCAACCGGCGTGGTCCTGCCCCTGCTTTGTTTCGCGGATCTGCTGGCGGTGCTCTATTACCGGCGTCATGCCGAATGGAAGTACATTATCAGGCTTGTTCCCTGGGCGCTGGCGGGTTTTGCCCTCGCCCTTTTGGTCGATCATTTTATTACCTCCAACCGGGGGTTTAAGATATTGATCGGCATCTGTATTCTCCTCGGATTGGTGGTGATGTTTTGGAACGACCGCCGGGGGAAAGCCAGGGATGCCGGCGGGGGATCAAATACGCCCGGCGAAAACGCCGCGGCGCCGGAGACGCCGGAAAGTACGGCTTCGGCATGGTGGTTTACCGCCCTTTTCGGCGTTCTGGGGGGATTTTCCACCATGATCGGCAACGCCGCGGGGCCCATCATGTCGGTGTTCCTCCTGTCGGTACGGCTGCCCAAGAAGAGCTTTGTGGGGACCGCCGCGTGGTTTTTCCTCATCATCAATTACCTCAAACTTCCGCTTCAATTTTTCGCCTGGCACAATATATCCGTACAAAGCCTCCTCTTTGACCTTTCCATGGTTCCGGCGCTTATCATAGGCGCCCTGGCGGGCGTCGTCTTTGTCAAAAAAGTATCCGAAGCCCATTACCGGATCGCGGTATACGCCCTCACCATCCTGGCAAGCCTGCTCTTGTTTTTGTGATTGATGGCCGGAGATGTCAATTTTACGGTTTTTGGCGTTTTTTCCATGATTTTTACGAAGAAAAAACGAATTTCCTTGACCTTTTATTTGCCGGAGAAGTATTTTTAAAAAAAACACAGGAAAAATTCATGCCAAAGCATACATCTCATGGCGGGCACACTGACGGGCGGGAATCCGCGGAACAGAAAACGGAAACCGCCGATAATCCCGGCTCCGGGGAACCGGAAAATACCGGAATAAACGCCGAAACTCCGGACGAAGCGGCCCGGCCGGCGGAGGATACTCCCGCCGAAGCTCAGGCTGAAGAGCCCGCCGGCGGGGACCCCTCTCCGGAGGAAAGGATCGCCGCCCTGGAAGCCCGGCTTACGGAAGCCAGCGACCAGTACCTCCGGAAGGCGGCGGAATTTGAGAATTTCCGCAAGCGCATGAACCGGGAAAAACAGGAGGCCATTGAATTCGCGAATCAGAATCTGCTCCTGGATCTTATTCCCATCATGGATGATTTTGAACGGGCCATTAAGGCCGCGGAGGGCTGTCAAAAGGGCCCCGCCGATTTTGACACCTTCCTTGAAGGCATTACCATGATCGAAAAACGGCTCGCCACCCAGCTGGATAACAAGTGGGGGCTTAAGCGTTTTGATTCCGCGGGGGAGGCCTTCGATCCTAACCGCCACGAAGCGATTATGATGGATAAATCGGCGGAGACCGCCGAACCGGTGGTTCATGAAGAATTTCTTAAGGGGTATACCTTGAGGGACCGGATAATCCGGAGCGCCAAGGTAAAGGTTTTAATGCCCGAACAGGAAGGGCAGGCCGCCGGGGAAGCGGCGGATGAGTAGCGGATTTTCCGCAAAAATGCGTATACTGTATAGAGAAACGCAATAATGAACAGAAAGGAGCTTATATAAAATGGGTAAAATAATCGGAATCGACCTGGGAACTACCAATTCCTGCGTAGCCGTTCTTGAAGGCGGCGAACCGGTGGTTATCCAGAATGCCGAGGGGGGACGCACCACCCCTTCTATTGTGGGATTCACCAGCAAGGGCGAACGGGTGGTGGGCCAGCCCGCTAAAAACCAGATGATCACCAACCCGGAAAACACCGTTTATTCCATCAAGCGGTTCATGGGCCGCCGGTATTCGGAAGTTACCAATGAGATGAAACTGGTCCCCTACAAGGTTATGGAACAGGGGGATGACGTCCGGGTCGATATTGACGGGAAGTACTATTCCCCCCAGGAAATATCCGCCTTCGTTTTACAGAAGATGAAAAAAACCGCCGAGGATTACCTGGGCGAAACGGTAACCGAAGCGGTGATCACCGTGCCGGCCTACTTTAACGACGCCCAGCGGCAGGCCACCAAGGACGCGGGTAAAATCGCCGGCCTTGAGGTGAAGCGGATCATCAACGAGCCCACCGCCGCCTCCCTGGCCTTCGGCTTCAATAAAGATCAAAAGAAAGAAAAAACCATCGCTGTCTACGACCTGGGGGGCGGTACCTTCGACGTTTCCATCCTGGAACTGGGGGAAGGGGTTTTCGAGGTCAAGTCCACCAACGGGGACACCCACCTGGGGGGCGACGATTTTGACCGCCGGATCATGGAATGGCTCATCGCCGAATTTAAAAAAGATTCGGGGATAGACCTGGGCCTGGACCGGATGGCCCTGCAGCGGCTCCGGGAGGCGGCGGAAAAGGCGAAGATCGAGCTTTCCGCCATGCAGACCACCGAGGTGAACCTTCCCTTTATCACCGCGGATCAGAGCGGCCCCAAGCATCTTCAAAAAAATCTGTCCCGGGCGAAATTCGAACAGATGGTAAGCGACCTCTTGGAGCGGTCCAAGGAGCCCTGCAAAAAGGCCCTGGCCGACGCGGGGCTGAACGCCGACCAGATTGACGAGGTGATCCTCGTGGGCGGCTCCACCCGGATTCCCGCGGTTCAGCAGATTGTGAAGGATCTTTTCAGGAAGGAGCCGAACCGGGGGGTTAACCCCGACGAGGCCGTGGCCATAGGCGCGGCTATTCAGGGCGGCATCCTGGGCGGGGATGTAAAAGACGTGCTCCTCCTGGACGTAACCCCCCTCTCCCTGGGAATCGAAACCCTGGGCGGGGTGATGACCCGGCTTATCCCCCGGAACACCACCATCCCCACCCGGAAGAGCCAGATCTTCTCCACCGCCGCGGACGGCCAGACCGCGGTTTCCATTCAGGTCCTTCAGGGGGAACGGGAAATGGCGAACCAGAACCGTACCCTGGGCCGTTTCGACCTGGTGGGCATTCCCCCGGCGCCGAGGGGGGTTCCCCAGATTGAGGTTACCTTCGACATCGACGCCAACGGCATTGTCCACGTATCCGCCAAGGACCTGGGTACGGGCAAGGAGCAGAAGATCCGCATCGAAAGCTCCTCGGGTCTGAACGACGCCGACATTGACCGCATGGTCAAGGAAGCGGAACTCCACGCCGAAGAGGACAAGAAGGAGCGGGAAAAGGCGGAGGTCCGCAACGAGGCGGACACCATGATCTACAGTACCGAAAAAAACATCAAAGACCTGGGGGACAAGGTCGCGGCCGCGGATAAGTCCAAGGCGGAAGAAGCTATCGCGGATCTGCGCCGCAGCCTGGAGGGAGGAGACATCGAGGCGATTAAAACCAAGACCGAAGCCCTCAAGCAGGTTTCCTATAAGATAGCCGAGGAAATTTACAAGCAGCAGGCTGCACAGCAAGCCGCGCAGGGCGCCCAACCCGGCGGCCCCCAGGGCCCGGAAGCGGGTCCCGGCGGCGGGGAAAACACCAAAAGCGCCGAGGATGCGGATTACGAAGTGGTCGATGATAAATGAACCTCACCCGCCCTGAAGGGCGGGGTATCTTGTAAGCGTTGCGTTATTTACGAGGTTCGTTCTGCAAGGAAATTATTTAACCGTGGGGTCAATACCACTTTTTTGTTGGCGTTGCCAATTTTAACCGCCCTGAAGGGCGGGGTATTAGACCCCACTGCGAATAAAAGGGTAGGATAGTGGCCAAACGCGATTACTACGAAGTGCTGGGGGTGCAGAAAAACGCCTCCAAAGACGACATAAAAAAGGCGTACCGGAAACTGGCCATCCAATACCACCCGGATAAAAACCCGGGGAACAAGGAAGCGGAGGAAAAATTCAAGGAGGCCACGGAAGCCTACGAGATTCTTGCCGACGATCAGAAGAAGGCCGCCTACGATCAGTTCGGTTTCGCCGGAGTTGAGGGTATGGGCGGCCCCCAGGACTTTTCCCAAACCTTCCGGGGATTCGAAGATATCTTCGGGGATTTTTCGGGGATCTTCGACACCTTCTTCGGCGGGGGCCGCCGGTCCGGCGGCGGGGGCGGCGGCATCCGCCAGGGGGCAAATCTCCGCTACGACATCGAAATTCCTTTTAAGGACGCCGTCTTCGGGACCAAGGTGGAGATTCAATATTCCCGGAACGAAGCCTGCCCCGCCTGCAAAGGCTCCGGGGCGGCCAATGGGGCGGGTAAAAAAACCTGCCCCACCTGCCAGGGCTCCGGCCAGGTACGCCACAGCCAGGGCTTTTTCTCGGTAGCCTCCACCTGCCCTTCCTGCGGCGGAGAGGGGTACATCATTGAACAGCCCTGCAAAGAATGCGGCGGTTCGGGAAATCAGAAAAAACGCCAAAAAATTATGGTCACCATCCCCGCGGGGGTGGAGAACGGCAAACGGGTGGTCATCCCCCGGCAGGGGGACGCCGGGCCCGGAGGCGGCTCCCCCGGGGACCTCTATGTGTTTATCCGGGTAAAGCCCCACGAATACTTCGAACGCCAGGGCCTGGACCTCTACTGCGCGGTACCCATTTCAATCACCCAGGCGGCGCTGGGGACGGACATCCACGTGACCACCCTGGACGGTAAAACCATCAAAGTAAAAATTCCCCCGGCAATTCAAAACGGCAAAATGCTCCGTATCCGGGACGAAGGGGTTCCCGCCGGGGGAAGACGGGGCAACCTCTATATCAAACTGATGGTACAGATCCCCGCGAAGCTTTCCAAACGGGGCAGGGAACTGATGGAAGAACTCGCCCGGACCGAGGGAGAGAATGACGCCCCCAAACCCATACCCCTTTCGGAACTAGCGGAATAGCACTATTCAAATAGTGAATGAGCGGTTTTCGCAAGGCGAAAATACACAAATGGCGGAGATTTTTTCGACCATTATAGAACCTTAGGGCAATCCCCCGGTTCCAGCAAATAAGTCAAGGCGCTTCTTGACAACCGGGCCTCAATGCTTTATCTTAGAAGTACCTGGGTATATTTGGGCGGCGAACAGCCGCTACAGACCTGGGGGACACAGTCCGGCCGCAAGGCCGGGCTTTTTTATATTAAAGAGTCCGTCTGCCAGTAATAGATTTTTTTTAGGGTTGTAAAATAGGCGATAATCAAACCGCCTGAATAAGCGCCCCGCTTAACCGTTCCGACAAGCAACCTTAATACCTGTTCCGGGGAATAATCAGGATCAATCTTGAGAAAAACATTGTCCGCTTTTTTACGAGCATCCTTATAGTTTTCCCTTACCTTTCGGGGACTGCCGGTAATAGTCTTAAACTCCATGACAAGTCCGTCCACAATGGCATCGGGGTGTTTCCTCCCCCTGGGGCCGTTCTCGGGTAACAGATAAACGGCGTGGCCCTGGGCGGCCAACAACCGGGCCTGGGCTATTTCCTTTTCGAGAATTCGGGCCTGTTCTTCGCTGTGGGGGGATCGGCTCCCAGCCAGGTGTATACTTGGGGCGATCTCCGTCCATACCTCGCCAGGAAACAGTTCAACCGCAAGGTTTAAGGATTTCCTGGAATTGTTATTAAAGGCTTGCTCAAATATTTTCAAGATACCATCGACGTTAAAATAAATCACTAAATTAAACGGCTCATTAATTGGTTTGTGGCCACGATAACCATTTGTGTCTCCTGTCTTAAAAGGATCAACAATGACATGGGAGATGGGAGATATTCTATCCTGAAATGTTTCTCCAGCAGCTTCCCCCGAAACTCATTGAGCGTCCTGAGGGGCCTCCTTTTTAGGAGGCCTTTTTTTGTTGAATACTAAGCTGGAAACCAAGATTCTCCAGCCTTCTATGCAAGCCGCATCTTCGGCGGCGTAGCAAAGGAAAACGTTGTGTGGTTTTCCCCATGCTGTAATACGAAGTCACCCAGCGTGATAATGTTCATTCCAATAATCATTCCAAGCGTTATGATCCGTCTTTGAAGGTTCACATAGTTGTATGTTAGTGATTTTGTTATTTCTTCAGACATAAATATCCGTAAAAGGAGAAAGGTATTGGACCTCATCCTCGATGTTTTCGGGGATTTCCTGTATCATAAACGAGCCGAGGGGTACCGTTTTTATCGTTTCGTGATAGGCGGTGCCGACGTCATCATAAACTCCGATAATTTCTTCGCCGACTATGACGATGTGCTTTCCGTGATATTTTTCCCGAAGATCCGGTTTATTTGCCTGGTAGAAAGCTTCTTCTCTTTCGTACATAGACACCTCTATATGCAATATAGTCCCTAAAGGACAACTTGTCAACTTCTTCAATGGCCCATCGCCGTGGGGCGCATCTTGCCCTGCGTATGGTCATGCTCGTAGTGTAAATTATAACCTACAGATTGTCAAGGTAAAAACTTCCCCCGGCAATACCCCTTTCGGAACTATCGGGATAGTATTTTCCGTACTAAACCGGCTATGCCGTCTTTCCTCAGCACACGTATTGCTTTCTTAAAGATTGAAACATGAGGGACCGGGGAACGAAGCTCCACGAGCAGTTCGTATGAATATGAATTGAAGTTATCAATAAGGAAAGAAAAAAGCCGTTTGGATTCGTCTTCCCTTTGCTGTTGATTTTCGATGGATCCTATATTCCTAAAAAGCATGGAACGAAACAGGCCGATGAATTCTTTTTGATGTTCAGGAAATAGATTCATCGCATTCCAGAAATTATATACCTCTACCATTGACTGAAAATTTTGCCGTTCATGCCGGTAATTGTCGGTGAAAAAAACAGATGTCGCGGAATTCGGGCGGTTACATTGATAAAAGTAAAATTTATCGGCGGTAAATATTATTAGATTTGCGCATGGAAAAAGGGAAAAACAAAATGTCCTGTCCTCCGCCACATTCAGCGATTCGGCAAATCTGATATTATTCTTTTCGATAATCTCCCGTTTAACGCATTTGGTCCATATCACATTATAGGCGCCTTTTTCACGGAAAAGCGCATGGATGGGATCATTGCTGTAGGTGATATTCCTTGTTGTAAGAACATCGTTAAAACTATTAAAAACCTTCGGCCAAAAACCCGAATCGTCCCGAAACGATTCATGGTAAAAGCATTGACCGCCAAAAACCACCATATCCGGGTCCTTGTCTCTGATGATTTTGTATAAGCCCTGGCACATAGTAACGGAAACATAATCGTCGGAATCGGCAAAAAGAACATAGGCACCCCTTGCGTTTTCAAGCCCCCGGTTCCGGGCGCGGGAAACCCCGCCGTGTTCCTGTTTTATAATTATCAAGCGTTCATCATTATAGGAAGTAAGGATTGCGGGGGAATTGTCGGCGGAGCCGTCGTCCACGCAGATAATTTCTATGCCGGAAAATGTTTGATTTATCAGGCTGTCGATACATCTGCCTACATATTTTTCCGTATTGTACACGGGGACAATTATGGAAAAGAAAGGAGTATTCATCCGGCAATGACCTTTATGTTAGAATGCATATCGCGTTAAGGATAAAATCTCTCCGTCTGCTGTTGAATTACCATTTTCTTTTACTTTAGTTACCGTATTGGTATTGCCGTTTTCAAAATTATTTTGAGTACCGCGATTTTTATAGGCAGCCGCCATGATAATATTTATTAACAAATCTGAATCCGGCATATTTTGCCACATTTTTTTAAGAAAATTCCTGAAATCCTTAATCGTATCAATATCATATTCCATAATGTCGGGGAAAATTTGATTGGATTCATCAAGATCAACATAAAGGCTGGACGCCGATCTATCAGTATTAAATATATTATCTTTTCGAGAAGGACATTTATTAGCATAAAACAAAATTCTTTCCTTATCTGATAACGACAAATCAATCAAGCTCATACTGCCTCCTCCAATCCGTTAATTCTTTAAATACCGGCTGTTTTTCTTTTAACAAAAGATAATTTTCCATCACCAGGACATCCATATCTGTCCGCATAAAGCAAAGCCAGGCATCCTTGGGCGTACAGACGATGGGTTCTCCCCGGACATTAAAAGAAGTATTAACCAGAACCGGACACCCGGTACGATCTTCAAAGGCCGATATTAAATTGTAATAATCAGGGCTGTCCTGCTTGTTAACCGTTTGAATGCGGGCGCTGTAATCAACATGGGTAACCGCGGGAATATCGGAACGTACCTGATTAACAATCGGAAGCATATCTATTGTTTCTCCGGTTATATAATCCGCAAGAACAAAGGGTTCCCGTCTGTCTTTTTTTATATTCGCAACTAAAAGCATATAGGGGCTTTCACAAGAGAGATCGAAACAGTCCTCCGCTTTCTCCACCAACACGGACGGCGCAAAAGGCCTAAAGCTCTCACGAAATTTAATTTTTAAATTTAGCCGCGATTGGGTTTGGGGATTCCTAGGATCAGCCAAAATGCTGCGCGCCCCCAGCGCCCTGGGGCCGAATTCCATTCTTCCGTTAAAATATCCCACGATTTTTGCCCCGGCAAGATATTCCGCCGTCTTTTTGTATAATGCTGACTTTGACTCATGGTATTCATATCGGGCCTTTACACTATCCAGAAAATCACCAATTTCCCCATTGCTAAATGAAGGCCCAAGGTAACTACATTTTTGATTATCCCGCTCCTTGACTTCGCGGGGATATTTAAAATAGGCATGGGAAGCAAACAATGCGCAGCCAAGGGCGCCGCCCGCATCACCGGAAGCCGGCTGAATCCAGATATTATCGAATAACCCGCTTTTTAATATTTTACCGTTGGCGACACAATTAAGGGCAACACCCCCGGCCATGACAAGATTTTTTTCTCCTGTTATTTTTTTTGCATTTGCCACTAATAGCATTAATACTTCTTCCAAAACCGATTGTGCGGAAGCGGCTATATCCATTTCACGTTTCTTTATTTCCGATTCAAGCTTTCTTGGCGGACCGTTAAAAAGCCGGTCAAAATTATCGTTGGTCATTACCGTGTTCCGGTGAAAATCGAAATAGTCCATATTCAATTGATACGAACCGTCTTTTTTAATATCAATAATTTTCTCTTTGATTACATTTACATACTTTGGCTCTCCATAAGGCGCAAGCCCCATAAATTTATAATCCCCCGAATTTACCTTAAATCCGCAAAAATAGGTAAAGGCGCTGTATAACAGACCCAAAGAATGGGGATAGCGTATTTCTTTTAATAGTTTTATCTCATTTCCATCTCCGTAGCCGATGGTTGTGGTGGCCCATTCGCCTACGCCATCGGTAGTAACAATTGCCGCCCTATCGAAGGGGGAGGGATAGAAAGCCGATGCGGCGTGAGCAATATGGTGTTTGGTAACTAAAAATTTATCATCCTTTCCAAGACAACCCAATGTGTCATAAGCAAAGCTGCGCACATTAAGCTTTTTGTTAAACATAGTATCGAAAGATGTCTCAAGAATAATTTGATTATCGTATTTCAGGTCTCTTATATTTGTTACCAGGCGATCCAATGTTATCAGCGGGTTGTCGTAATACACCACAGCGTCAAGATGTATAGCCTGGGTGTTACCGTATTCAAGACAATACCGGATCGCATTTACAGGAAAAGAAGGATCGTGTTTTACGCGGGTAAACCGTTCCTCCTGCGCGGCGGCAGCTATCTCCCCGTCAACACATAGAGCCGCCGCGGAATCATGGTACAACGCGGAAATTCCGAGCACTTTCATTTTACCGCCTCACCGGGTATAATATTACGCCTTATTAAATCTTTGACGATACGATTCGCTATAATATTATTACCCCTCGAAGTTACATGACAGGCATCGTAATAAGGCGAGTCCAAACCATCGAAAATGTCTGTATAATCCAATATAAAGTCATGATTTTTTACTTTTGCTTTAGCCTCCTCATAATTTTTTTTATATTCATCAAGAGGTAAGCTATACCCATCACAATCAGGGGCTAATAGGCCAAACACCTCATCGGCAAAATAGGTAAAATTACCGGGTTTTATACAAATACCGATATGGAAAGAAGGCTGTAATATTCCCATGAAATGAAAATGGAATTCTTCGGCAATACAGTACATTATCGACTCACACTCAACCCAGTTTTCCGCCGGGGTCTTATCATTCTGCACGCCGGTCAAAAATACCGCATTGTTTAGATGATTCAGACAAGTATTATTGTAAAAGTTGTATTGATGTTCTGAAACAAACGGACGTTTATACCTTCCGCTAAATGGATGAAAAGGAGGTCTTTTCATATCATTCACGCCGCTATACGAGATGACCGCATAAGGTGACAAGGGAAGCACATCCCTGATTAATTTGATTAACTCCTGGCTTGAAATATATCCTGAAAAACCGCCGCAGTATATCACAATATTTTTATCAACGGCAGACAATTTCCTATACAAATATTCAGACCATGATATCCAATTGTTTATATACGGATCCGTTGTTGAACCGCCAAGGGTAACAATGATCTTTGCATTTTTATTTTCCTTATTTCCAAATATTTTAAAACCGGGAAGATCATCAATTCTGCTCAGGCCCAAATTGGTATCAAAAACAAATGTTTTTTCCGCTCTCCAACTTCTTATATATTCTTCACCAGCACCATATATATTTAGAAAATCTTTTTCAAAAAATAAATCTAATTGAAAAAAGAAAGGTAGTATATCGGTACGATAATCTACACAATCTTTACAGGACAGTATAAATATATCTTCTTTATTTTCCAGTAATAAATCGTATTTATTCCTCACCGGAACAGTATCTATTTGAGGCACAGATAGCCGGTCATCAATAAAATAGAGTACCGGAATACGATGGGATCGCAGAAACCGGCAAGCTTCCCGCGCGACGGCGTCTGTTCCATAAACGACTATTTTTTTATTGCGGCTTAAGAGCCTAATGGCTTTGTTCAGTCGAAACAGCATATTACTATCTAATATATGTATATTCTCGCATGGGGGGGGGTAGTTGGAATGCTCTCGTTTTAACAAGCGCCGTAATTTAACAATGCCGTAGGGCAGACACCATTTGATAAACCTTCTAAAATTTATTCTATTCATAAAACAAAGCTCCTCTACCTGGCATTCTCCAAAATTCTTGGAATAAAGACCCTGTTGTTAATTTTTCTTAACAATAACTTCATCGTGAACCGTACACCCTTCTTTTTCACGCGGCGGAGGAAGCTTCGGAGTTTTCTTGGAAACCAAGTAAGTTTCATAAAAATACGGTAGGATTTACGGTGAATAATCCCATGCTGTATATTGTTGTTTTCCAGCAAGAAATGCTGATACCGGCCAAGAATTTCTTCAAAAAACATGGTTTTTGCGGCATAGTGCCAAAAATGGCTTGAGTATTTTGTTGCAAAGGGATGTTTCCATGGTTTAGCGCCCGCAAAATGCATTATTTTTATACTGTTCTTCGCCTCATCATATTCCTTTTGTAAATCAGCGGGAAGGCTTGCATGGTTTTCTGTTTCAAAATTCCATTGAAATGGCAGATATTTTATTTTTCCGTTAAATAAAAGGTTAATAACGTCCTGATCCGGACAAGTTTTAAAACATGAATCAGGCGGGGATTTGCCGGCAACATCATGTACGGTTTTAACAGCATATTCCAAAAGCTTTTCCAGGGAAATAAAATTTCTAACCGCGCTTGTATTAAACAGCAGCATACCGGAATTAACATAATCCCGCATACTGGGAAGCATCTTTTTAATAACATCAAAATAGGAACGTTTAAATTTTTCTTTGGATGTATCATATATCCAATTAAGCGCTCCAAAGTCATTAACCGCACACAGTAATTTATCTTCCATATCCGTTTTAAATATTTCCGCAATATCCGTATGACATATCATATCTCCGTCAAGATAAAGCACTTTATCATATTGAGGTAAAATATAGGGAATTAACAATCTGAAATAAATTTCTTCTGAAAATACAGTGGTAGTATAAAAATTTTTTCCGGCTATATAAACTGATACATCAATAAAATCAACGCTGAATTGTTCAAAATTATGTACCTGATCACGTACCTTTTCAATATCATCTTCATCTAATCTCTGGTATAATGTATAAAAATGATATCGGTTATTCTCTCCGGCATTTTCCATAATTGACTGAATCATACATGACATATAGGGTAAATAATAATCATCTGTAGAAAACACAATGGGAAGATCGGAATACACTTTATTTGGAGCATCCGGCAATTTCCAAATAGGTACACGGATCCATCCGGGAGGGCAAATGGTATCAATATTTGCATTATCGGTGGTTCTTTGCCAGACTTCAGGAACAATCACGGTTTTTTCCGGGTTCTGATTCAGGAACGCGGCCCACCAGCTGAATGTACTGTTTGCGATTATATTGTGTTTACATCTGCTCATCAACAATAAATCATAATAGGTACTTGAACTAATATTCCTTGTATCGACGACACAATAGTTCTCAAGAAAGCTGAAATTTTCAGTAACCCAGGGGATGTCATCACTAAAAATAAAGAAACGAAGGTTTTTATACCGTTCCTTCAAATAATCAATGCCGTTTTTATAATATCCCATGTTGCGGATAAAGCCTACATAATACCATGCCTCTTTTTCATCAACATCATCCCCCCGGCGGACATGGATTGATACGGAATTACTGTTTTCGATATCCTGTAAAATCGGCTGTAAACTATCGGGGATCGGTTTTTTAAACGCAAAGTCATTATACAATAACTGCCTGACGGCAGAGGCGGGCTGACATACCTGGTAAAAACCAGTTAAATAAGCATTTGTTTTTGAGTTTATCATATTCAGATAAAAATCATGATTATCTTTCTTTTCAATAAAATGGTATTTCCTTTCAATTTTTTCCGCTTCTTTTTCTTCAATAATTTTTAAATCAGGAAGATCAAAATAATCCGCCAAACGAAAAGTTTCATGGGGTTTTAATCCGCTGAATTTATACCAGATTCTGCACAAGGGAGAACCGGAATACCAGCTTGGATCAATAAAAGAACGGATCCCCTTACTTGATAAATACCGGTAAAGGGCGTATTGAAACATTTGATTCCCCAAACCGCCAATGGCGGCTATAACAATTTTTCCGGACATATTTTACCTTCCCTTCTTTAATAGTGTTTTTATTTTACGCGGCAAAAAAGTGGCCATTTTACCCATCCGGTATGGATAGCCGTTTCTTATACGATACAACTCATCTTCCATAGTGTCCCGTTCTTTCTTTATCCCGTCCCGCTCTTTCTTTGTTTTATCATGTTCTTCCTTGATTTTATTTTTATCTTCTTCCAATAATTGATTGTCCTTTTTTAATTTCTCAAATTTAAGAAAATCAAGGGAATTGGCGTTTGAATATATTTTTGCGGTAACGGGCAGCCTTATCGTAAAGAAATCGTCACTAAAAAATACGATCCGCATCTTTTCATGGGGCCTGTTTATGGTAAAAGTCCATTCCCATTTATTTTCTCATTTCACTTACTTGTAAATAGCCATCATCGAGCCGATTTAACAGCGCCTCTTCTTCAGCAGAAGTTTCAATGATATTGATATTCTTAAAATTGTTATTTTCCATTTTCCCCCACCTGTTTCGCAATCCATGTATAGGTAACGCGCATACCGTCGATTAAACGCGACATAGGACGCCAGCCAAGCGCCTGCTGGATATACGTGTTGTCGGAACTTCTGCCCCGGACTCCCAAAGGACCGGGTATATGGTTGATGCTGATCTTTTTGCCGGCAATTTCCATTGCCATCTTTGCAAGGTTATTAATAGAAATAAGCTCGTCGGAACCGATATTGACCGGCCCCGAAACAGCCGATTCCATCAGGCGCCGTATACCCTCAAGGCATTCGTCTATATATAAAAAGGTACGGGTCTGCTCACCGTCCCCCCAAACCTCGATTGTTCCCCCATCCGCCGCTTCCGCAACTTTACGGCACATCGCCGCGGGGGCCTTTTCCCTGCCGCCGGTCCATGTTCCGTAGGGGCCAAAAATATTGTGGAACCGCGCAATATGAACCTCAAGGCCAAAGTTTCTTGCGTAGGATAAAAACATGCGTTCGCTAAAAAGTTTTTCCCATCCGTATTCGCTGTCAGGAGCGGCGGGATACGCATCGGTTTCCTTAAGCCCCGGATTATTGGCCTCTTTTTGGATATGTTCGGGATAAATACACGCGCTGGATGAATAAAACAGCTTTTTGATACCCGTCTCTTTTGCCGATTCGGCCATATTTAAATTGATGGTTGCCGAATTATGCATAACAACGGCGTCGTGTTCTCCGGTAAAGATATATCCCGCTCCGCCCATGTCAGCGGCAAGCTGGTATAATTCATCAAAATGTATGTCCTTTGTAATTGATCGGCACAGCCCCTGATCCCGCAGATCGCCTTGTACAAATTCATCGGCGGCCGTTTTCCGGTATTCATGCTGTTTAATATCAACTCCCCGCACCCAATAACCTTCTTTTTTAAGCCGTTCAACCAGGTGGCCGCCGATAAACCCGCCCGCTCCGCAAACCAGCGCTTTTTTTTGGTTATGCATATACCGCTCCTTTATGCCGTTATAGTATTCTACCGGTTTATATTCTCAATTGTCTATACCCCGGACCCGGATAATCTCAAGCATATCGTTATAAATCTCCGCGAATCCGCGTTGGGTATCTTCAAGATCCTCCCGGATAAGGGTAAACCGGCGGATTAATTGTTTTATGGGCGGTATTTTTTTAAGGCCTGTTTTGATTCTTCTTTTTATGCGGCGTTTTATTTCCCCGTATATATTGCGGGCCAGGACATTTTTTACGCCATGTTCCGGCATGTGATATACCCTGTACGAAAAAGCATTGGGATAGAAAACGGTTAAATCCCTGGCCCTGTTTTTAATAAGATCGCAAATTCCATTGCGCAGGCTGTACACCCTGGCGCAGGATACGGCAAAGGCTATGACCAGAGCCATGTCATCCGGCAGAGTCTGTACTCCTTTAATCTTATAATCCTGCCTGACATAGCTCTGGATCACCAAAAAACCTTCCCGGCGCAGTTTTTTCGCGAGATTGTCCCAGTGTTTCCGGCCAAGGGGCATAACGCTCCGCGCCTCGGGCAGCAATAGGGCGGTACGCTCCGTATCAGGAGCCGGGAATCCCAGGGAATTCAGCATGGCGCCGGTAATACGGGGATATTCGAGGGGGGCAGAACAGGGGCGCCGTTTTCAATGCCAAAAAACTGAAAAAAATAGTCCCTTAGGGTAAATTCTTCCCTCTGCCAGCGTTCTGTCAAAGTACCGGTATACATCGGATGGGCTACATAAAGCCTGCCCTTTTGAGGGATACGGTTGATTCTGCCGATGCCGGTTAGTTCATTTGCGGAAAATTTGTGTACGCTGTAATTGGTATTGCCGTACATTTCCATAACAATCTTATGCGGCGGCTTTATGATAAAATGGACGGGGAGCCCGTATTTCCGCTCCAGGGAATGTTTAATCCCGTTCAGCAGCATGGTGTCGCCCAAGCCGCAGGGGCTGATAAAATTGAGTTCGTCCGGCTTGGTAATCCGCAGCAGGGTTTTAAGCATGATGGATATTCCTCAACTTTTCGCCGATGCCGCCGCCGGGATGATTTATCGCGAAATCGCGCAGTTGTACGTTCATGTTCTCCGCGATTCTCATGACCAGGCCCTGAAGAAAAATAAGATAGATGATGGTCGAGTTATTCGGAACGATGTTCCACGGATCGCCCTCGTCTTTAAGATGCAGGATGATCCTGTTCTTCAGCATGGAAGCAAGTTTTGACTCTTCGTTAAAACTCAAGAGCCATACTTCCGTGCGCCGTTCAAGGAGATGATTAACCAAAGTTACGGACTCCGCGGTGTTGCCGCTTTTTGAGAGCATCAATACAAAATCTCCCGGAAATACCATGCCCAGATCGCCGTGGATGGCGCTGTTGGTATGCAGAAAACGCGCGTCCATTCCAAGGGAATTCATCGTACCGACAAATTTTTCACAGATCGGGACATTCTTGCCAAGGCCGCTGGCAATAATCTTGCCCCCGCTTTTAAGCACTTCGGTACACCTGCCGGCAAGGCTTCTAAATTGTTCCTCCGAAAGGGCGTTAAAACTTTCGGAGATGACCGCAAGCTGTTCTTCAAAGCAGGGCATCATGGTTTATACTCCCGCAAAAATTCATCCATCAGCAGCAGCCCGTTATAAAAGGCCCCGCAGATGGAATCGTAGTCTTCCCATGTATAGGCCGTAAGGGAAAGCCAGATGACGGCGTGAATGAACCGGATGCGTTCAGGGGAACAATCAGGTATTTTCGCGAGATAATAATCGGATAAATGTTTCCAGCCATTGGGGGCGATCTCCAGCGTAATCGCCTTATCGCCGATGCCGAGGGTAAAATTACCGTTGTTGAATTGGTCATAATCGCCGTTGAGGGAATAGAAAACCTTCGCCCAGTCATAGGCGGTATCGCCGTAAAGTTCGGTAAACCCGAAGTAACCCCGGGGATCCAGAAAGATTACCCTTAAATTATCATCTGTCATTAAGTTGGAAAAGGTACAATCGCCGTGTATGAACGCGAACGAGGCATTGTAAAGCAGCCTTTCCACCATACCGCTGAATTCATTTTTATAAAAAAATATATTACGGCAGGGCTTATTATTAATTATGATTGTTTCCTGATCGGCAAACGGAATAAGCCCCCGGACTTTCTCCAAGCGAGCAATGGTTTTGGTATAATATGCTTCCCTTATGCTCAATATGTCTTTTTCAATGGATTTCAGGCTGTGCAGCGATTCCAGCGCCGCGACCAGGTTGTCAATAACCGTTTTCTTCCCGGCGTCGTCAAGTTTTGCGCGATATATATTACAGCCCCTGATACGCCGCATGGTGAACGGCTCCCACGAGAGTATTTCGGGGATCATTTCGAATTTGTATTTACGGACTTCCCTATACCACGCAATTTCCCGCTCCGCCAGTTTTTCGCCCTGCGCGTCAATGGGAATTTTCATAATAGTATCGCCTGAAATTTCCAGGCGGTTAAAGGGGCGGCACCGGCATTCCGTATTACCCTGGTTATTATATGCCGTAAGGCCGCCGATTTCCCTGGTTCCCTCCAGGCCGAGGCACTTGAATTCAACAGCGCCGCCCGAAAGAAAATTGACAAATTCGCCGGATTCGGGGGTTTCCGCGAGGAGCTTTTTGTTTTGAAAGATAAACATGCCGGCAACCCCGTATTCCCTGGATGGTTTTTCTTCAAAAGTACTGCCGTTAAATGACCAGCGGCATTCAAAGTCTTTTGATATTCCCAGGTAATTAAATTCCGGGATGCCGTCGATGGTAATAGCCGGAGCAAGGATCAGATCCGACCAGATCAGCATAAACGGCGTATTATCGGGAACAAACTTCAACGCGCCGGATATACCGGCGCAGTTACCTTCTTTACCGGCGCGTACCATCCGGCAGGATACTTCGGCAAATACTTCAAGGTACTTTTCAAGCACTTCGTACCGGTAATCGCCTATGATGATGAATTTCTTTTGCGGGAACTGCCGGAAAAGATGGAACAGTATGGGCAGGTTATTAACCGGCACAAGGCACTTCGGTTTATTACGGGTAAAACCATTGAGCCGCGTCCCCTTGCCGCCCGCCTGTACGATGATATATTCCACATTCATCAGTTGATACCCGCAATTTCCTTGTATTTTTCTATGGCTTCCGCAACGGGACACTGCTCCCGGATTATCCTGCCATGATCAATGACTACGCCCTTGTTACACAGGCTGCCGACGGCGCCGGTATTATGGCTTACAAAGAGCACGGTCCTCCCGCGGCTTGTGCTCAGATCACTCATCTTGCCAATCGCCTTCTGTTGAAAATTTAGATCCCCCACGGCAAGAACCTCATCGGCGAGTATTATTTCACATTCCATGTGGGCGGCGATGGCAAAACCGAGGCGTATATACATACCCGACGAATACCTTTTAACCGGCGTGTCAATATGCGGCCCTATCTCGCTGAATTCTATAATTTCATCAAGCCTCCGGGTAATTTCACGGCGTTTCATGCCCAATATAGAGCCGTTCATGTAGATATTCTCGCGCCCGGTTAATTCGTTATGAAAACCGGTGCCGACTTCAAGGAGGCTTGTAATCCTGCCCTTAACGTGAAAACAGCCCTTGGTCGGCGTAGTTATGCGGCTGAGGATTTTAAGCAGCGTAGACTTGCCCGCGCCGTTTTTCCCCATAATGCCGACCCGGTCGCCCTGCTCTATATCAAGATTGATACCGGAAAGCGCCCAAAAACCGTCCCTGTCGTATACGCCCTCCTGCCCTATCCGGACATTGGGGTCATCAACCCCGCGAAGCCGCGCAATGTAGCTCTGCAAATCTTTCCATAGGACGCCGCTGTTTATAGCGCCGAGTTTGTAATATTTTGAAAGCTCTTCCGCTTTTAACACAGGCGCCATTTAAATTACATCCACAAAATTCCGTTCGGTCCGGGTAAATAATCCAAGCCCCAGAAGCATAATCAGCGCCGTTATACCAATGCTGGACAGAATCATTTGATAAGGCAGGCTGCCGGAACCGTAAAACCATATTCTAAAAATCTCCATTGGAGCGCTTACAGGATTTATGTAGAAAAAAAAGAAGAATTTTTCCGGCACCTGGGATAACGGGTATACCACGGGGGTTACATACATGGCCAATTGAATAACGAGCCCCAGAAGATGGTTCAGGTCCCGGTATTTGGTGGTAAGGGCGGAAAAAATCATGCCGCAGCCGGCGCCGAGCATGGCCAGCCAAACCACTAGGAGCGGGAAAAGCAGCACATGCCATGAGGGGTTAATAGAATTGCCTTTAACCGCGTAATATACAAAGAAGATCAGCAGTATGGCGAATTGGATAAGCATCTTGGCAACGGCGCTGAATATGATGGACAACGCGACAGTAAGCCTGGGAAAGTAGACCTTTGAAAAAACGCCCGCGTTGTTTAGAAAAATACCCGCGGCGCCGTTAAGGCAGTTGGAAAAAAATGTCCAAAGCATGGTGCCGCCGTAATAGAACAGAAGATAAGGAATATTGCCCGTACCCATCCTGGCAAGATTTCCGAATATAAAGGCATAGACCACGGTTGAACAGAGGGGGTTTATAATATGCCACAAGGGGCCTAATATTGTTTGTTTATAGATAGACGTAAAATCCCTGACAAAAAACATAGCGATAAGATCCCGGTAATGTACAAGTTCCGGCAACTTTAAATCGAACAGCTTATGTTTTGAAGAAACGGTCACGTCCCAATATTTTGTCATGTCAGCCCCGTTCTAAGGCGTCCCGGAAAAGAGAGCCTGATGACCAGGGAATGAAAAAAAGAAGCCCTGCCTGGGGGGGTAATTCTTTACTATATAAGGAATTATGCGTTTTAAATTCACGATGATAATAATATATCATTTTTTTTAAAAAAGATCAAGGTCTACGGGGATTAGAAGCAAGACCTTAGGGCAAAACAATGGTCCCATGCCATCGTTCCATAAGAATCCATTTACAAACCCCCAGACCAGAGTATATTATAGCCAGAGGATATTATGCTGGAGACTGAATGGGAATTTTACGAAAAAAACCGGGATGAACTCGGGGAAGCCAGGAGCCGCCGGTAGGGACTCCGGAACTTACCATACACCTTCCTGATCTTCGAGCCAATACGGTTTTTTGAGACCAGCTTCACGGAGGGGAGGAAGTAGTTGAGAAGCGGGCAGAGGGAGCGGCAGAGGACGCAGGCGTCGTTTTTTTGTTCGACAAAACAGTTGTCATTCTTGTGATAGGCCCTGCCGCGGGTGAACTGGATGCGGGAGGAGTCGCACCAGGAGAGGAGCGCATGGTTGATAAATCCGGGGCCGTTATCGCTGTCCAGGCCCCGGAGGGGGAGCGGGAGGGCGGCCCATCTGCTCCCGCATGAACGGCGCCAGACGCTGCGGAAACTTCGTTTCCGACCGCACTGATACCAGAAAAAGGCCCAGACCAAGCGGAGGGACGCGGTGACCTCCGACCCATAGACCAGTTTTCTCCCGCCCCTCTTCCGCCGTGTAGTCGTCCCCGCTTTGATTTTGACCGACTTTCCGTCCGCCATGGCGAAGATAGTTTTCCCCCAACAGGCCCGGGATTTTCATCGCGTATTTGCGGTGATAGCCGGTCTGCCGGATATACTCGTCGAGTATTTTGGTTTTCTCTTTTTTGCCTGCCTTGCGGTAGTGGGGAGCAAGCTCCTCCGTCAATGCCTTTTTTACTAAAACTTAAAAAACCACCGTCTTTGGCGGTGGTTGTTGACTATGAGGCAATGCGAGGCCTTGACATGAATTCCGAGCCATTGTACACTGTTTCCAGATCATACACAGGAGGAATTATATGGTCATTTTTTTCTCCTCTAGGAATTCGCTATGAAGACAGCGTTGGTATGCGGGACGGGCGGTTTTATCGGCAATCACACGGTAAGTAGGCTAAAGGGGGAAGGCTATTGGGTTCGAGGAGTAGATCTGCGGTTCCCCAAATTCAGTCAACCCCAGGCGGATGATTTTATTTTGGGGGATCTCCGCATTCCTGATATATGCGACAAGGCGCCGGACCGCCGTTTTGACGAAGCCCTGTCTATAGGAGACGCTCCCTTCCAGGCAAAATACCGTTTTCCGAGTCGGTTCACTTTATGGAAGAAATTGATATCAACATGGAATTAAAGGAAACTGCTCATGAAATTTTATCGGGATAATCATTGTGCAGTAATTCTAAATTCAAAATGCAATTATCGGTGTTCATATTGTTTTCAGCAATACTATGATAAAAACATGTCTTCCCTGCTCGAAAGAAAAATGGATAAACTAATTGAATTTCTAAATACAATTCCCCCCTCTCTTATAAACATTACAGGTGGCGAAGTCGGCTTGTCGCCTGATTTTATCAATGTTATTGAATCATTACCACAACATAAATGGTGGGTCACTTCCAATGGAAGCGTTATTCCTGAGTGGTTTTACCATAAAAATGTTATTTTATTCGAATTAACTTTGCATCATGAATTTACAACCCCTGAAATATTTATGCGTCAATGCAAAAAACTCCTTGATCACAGCAAACGTGTAATTACCAAACTGTTGGTAAAACAAAGTCAAGAATTAGAATCTATTTCCGTTTTTTCTAAATTCTGGAATAGCGGTATTCCCATGCATTTGACACCTGTAATACCTACACATTATTATACATCAGCTTTTATAATTGAACTAATAAATAAATATAGAACTTCATGTATTTATAATGCCGATTTCTTTCGACCTCTTAACATAGTTAAAAAAAGTCGGAATTGCGCTGCGGGAACAAGACAATATTTTTATGTTTTCCATGATGGAACCATCAGGCGCTGCCGTTCTAACTTTGAACAAATTAATGGTTCTTCAACAATATCCAATCCGGTATTTTATGAAAAACCAAAAATCTGTGATGATTCTTTAGATTGTTATTGCGAATTTATGCCGGATTTATCACTTGCAAATGAAAATGAACGCTGGAATAGATATATGGAAACCGGTAATTGGGAAATGCCAAGCAAAGAAGATCTTTATACGTTTATACAAAAAATGAATTGGGATTTGGCGGGATATGTTTATGACAATAATAAAAGATTAAATTTATTTGATGACAATGTTTTAAAAAAGATTTATGCCTTTTGCCAGGTACCAAACAAAAGTGAAAATCAAATATTAAATATTAACAACTCAACGTCTACTTTCTGGACGGAACTTCCGGTAAACCCCGGGGAATACACTTACTTTGGAGCAAAGTCGTATTTTGCCGGACAATTTTTTAATATCCCCGAATTATCTATTCGTGTGCTCAAAATTGACGTATTTTTTGAGTTTGAAAAATCGGAAACAAACTATTATTGTATTGTACAGAATGGCGATTACGAACCGTTATATGCATTTGTAGGATCAGGTAAAGAGAAAAAATATTCTATTTTTATTACAAGAAACGCTGGAAAAATACGTTTTGTACTATTCCCTGCAACTAACGCATGGGGGGGGGGTACGATGCTAAATTTTACTCCCCCTCAAAAAATACTTGTGTCTTCTGAAATTTCAAATTACCCTATAAAAGAAGCTGGGCGGGAGAATAAAATTTCTTTTGGAAATAAAATGAATATATCAACTTTGTTCCAAAAATTAAAAAAAGTACTCGGGGGCTTCGGTTAATGAATATTAAGTTTTGCAATTGTACTCTCGAATTTGTTTTTAACGATAATTGTAACCTAAATTGTTCATATTGCTCTCATGGTTCACCACTCATGAAAGAAAAGATAACCACACCATACAGTAAGATTACTGAAATGAGCAAATTCTTTTATGGGTATGTCTTTGATCAAATTAAAATATCAGGCGGGGAACCGACTTTGCACAAAGAATTCTCAGAAATTTCAAAAAATATACGTAAACTCTTTTTGGCCAATGCGTATATATTAGCTACGAATGGCGCCATGTTATCAAAATATTTAAACGAAATCAAAAATTACGATCGTGTTGATTTTAGCCGCTATGCAGGTTTTAATGATGATATTTTTTACAATATAAAAAAACTTGGCATTCCCAACGTAGTACACATTGATCGTTTTGACAAGGAAAATACTTTTGATAATATTAATGATAATTATCCGGAAGAATTTAATAAAGCTTATTATTGCCAATATTCCAAGGTGATCAAAATCTGTCACAACAGATTAGCTCCCTGCTGTCTTGCTTTTGCCAACTGCCAACGCAGGAAGGAATTCAAATACGAAGATTTCTCAGTTTTAATTGACGATCATTGGGCCGAAAACATAAAGTCCAAAAAGGAAAAAATGCGGGACTTTTGTAATAAATGTTATATTAAAATATCAAATAAGGATAATTCTCTTTTGGATCCGATAATTTTTTCCCCTATTATTATGGATGACGATCAATTATGCAAAAGCGTAATTACGGATCGTCATTTTGGGAAAAATCGTTTTTACACCCCGGCCAATAAAATCATGGCGGGTATTTTGGAGCAATTATACAAAGCATCGACTGAATTTCATGTCCTGCAAGATATTTCGGGTACCACTTTAAGTACCTTATGGCAAGGAGTACTTTTCAGCAAAGTAGTAACCAGCGAGAAGGATAAAGACACCTCGTTTGCCGTGGTCCCAATAATGAGTATAAATGATTTAAAACAGGAACCCGAAGCGGTGAATGTTCGTATGTCCCACATCACCACCAATTTTTTTGATATACCCTATGGTAACCAGACTTTCCGCCTTACCTTTAAGTTTGATGGCGATATAAAGAATGCCCCGTCCTTTCTCTGTCAAATACAAGATGAAAGTTTTAACTTTGTAGCTCAAAATACTTGTACTCCGACGGACATGCCATGGGAATGGGAATTTACTCAGATCCGCGCATGTGACAAAATAAGGATTCTTATTTCTTCAGACAGAATTTATGAAATATGCCTTCCATCGGCATTAACATTAGCCTCTGATTTCTTTTCACTGGACTATATAAAATATCAGCAATTGTCCCTTAAATATCAGCAATTGTCCCTTGAATACCAGCAATTGTCCCTTGAATCGAAGAACGAAATCGAGCAATTACAGGAACAACGCGATGTCTTGCTTGCCTCCCGGTGGCGTAAATTAGGCCGTAAACTGGGCATTGTAAAAGCCATAAAGGGTCTGAGAGAACAATGAATTGTTATCTTTCCGTAGTAGTAGTTTCCCGGAATGACGATCATGGGGGAGACCCTCTGCGTCGAACCCAGATCTTTTTGAATTCTCTTGCTTATCAGGCAAAAAAATACAAATTGCCTCTGGAAATGCTTTTTGTCGAGTGGAATCCACCGGATGAAAAACCAAAAATAAGGGATGTCTTGGATTTTCCGTTAAATCCCTGGTTTTACAGCCGGATTATTACAGTTCCACCGGAACTTCACGCAGGTTTCCGTCACGGAGATCGCCAGCCATTATTCCAGATGATTGGAAAGAATGTCGGTATTCGCCGGGCCGTTGGGGAATTTATCCTAACAACAAACATAGATATCATTCTGGATGATACTCTATTTGAATGTATAGCTCAAAAAAACCTTGACAACTACTGTATGTATCGCGCCGATCGTTATGATATTTCGAATACTATTCCCGAAAATGATCATGCGATGCAGCAAAATTATTGCCGGACGATCAAAAACCATGTCAGACGCAATCATAGATTCAATTCGGGCCGCTATAAAATATTGCAGGAAAAAGACCCCTTTGATTCAAAATTTCTTCTGGCAAAGTCAAAAATATTCAACTGGATTGAAATAAAAAAAGAACCCTTTGCTATGGCAGTTTTAAAACCAAATGTTTCACCAGGGCTTCTTAACTGTAATGCCTGCGGCGATTTTACACTGATGCACCGGGATGCCTGGACCAATATTCGCGGATATGGCGAATTTGAAGCGTGGTCTTTGCATATTGACTCCATTGGTTGTATCCAGGCATATTTGGCTGGGTATACTGAAATAAGCTTTCTTCCCCCTCTCGTCTGTTATCACATTGAACACGCTCCTGCTTCAGGATGGACACCGGAGAACGGGCATCTATTGCAAGAACGAATTCAAAAGAATGGCATCCCTTTGCTTGATTTCAACATAATGACTGACCCGGCAACAATCATTCAGACATTTGCGGCATAGG
>JAISQR010000331.1 GCA_031274035.1 Treponema sp.
TATATCCTCAACTTTATGGAATTTCCCATGGCACAGACAGCTAACGAAGTAACGGCCCGGTCGGCAATACCGCCGCTGATACACAGGACCGCCCTGTGGAGAAGAATTCTGAACGCGCGGTATCTTTATCTTTTACTGCTTGTTCCCTTTGTATATGTGGTGATTTTCAACTATATCCCCATATATGGCGTTCTCATGGCGTTTAAACGTTTCCAGCCGAGGCTTGGAATTTGGGGCAGTCCCTGGGTCGGGTTCTACAATTTCCAGCGCTTTTTTACCTCTCCGAATTTTGTGAATATATTGAGGAACACCCTGGTATTGAGTATCTATGGCCTTATCGCGGGTTTTCCCTTCCCCATACTGCTGGCTATCTGCATAAACCACAGCATTAACCGGCATTTCAAAAAGTTCACCCAGTCGGTAACATTTGCGCCTTTTTTCCTGTCATCGGTAATAATGGTTACCCTTATCACCCAGGTTCTGGGGATGCGGACCGGCGGTGTGAATATACTCCTTTCGGCGCTGGGACGGGAGGAAATAAACTTTATGGCGTCCCCCGCGCTTTTTACCCATATTTATATCTGGTCGGGAATCTGGCAGGGAACGGGCTATTCCGCAATTATTTACATCAGCGCCCTGGCGGCGGTAGATCCCACGCTCCATGAAGCGGCAGTGATCGACGGCGCCAGCCTCTGGCAAAGGGTCTGGTATATTGATCTTACAACAATCAGGCCGATTATTGTGATCCTCCTCATCCTCTCAATGGGTAGTATCCTTGGAGCCAATTTTGAAAAAGCCTATCTTATGCAGAATCCCCTCAACATCACCGCGTCGGAACTGATTTCGACTTATGTCTACAAGATCGGTGTGGCAAGCGCACGGCCGGATTATTCCTTTGGTACCGCCATAGGGCTCTTTCAAAATATGGTTGGCATCGTCCTGATGCTGACCGTAAACAAGATCGCCAATATTTTAACCGGCGAAGGCATGTTTTAGGAGGAAACTATGGCGCACAGACTGTCTTTTTCAGATAAAATATTCCATTTCTGTATCACTCTATGGCTTTCTCTTTCTCTTGTTTTGGTACTCTACCCTTTGATTTATTGTGTGGCCTGTTCGTTCAGTACTTCCCAGGCCATCACCCAGGGGCGGGTTTTTCTCTGGCCGGTTGATTTTACCCTGCGATCCTACAACGCGATCCTTACCTATCCCCTGCTCCATACCGGCTTTCTTAATTCCCTTCTCTATGTAGCGGGAGGAACCGTAGTGGGGGTAACCCTCATCCTTCTTGCCGCATATCCCCTATCAAGGCGCGATCTGCCGGGAAGAAAATTTTTTCAGACTTTTTTTGTTATTACCATGTTTTTTTCGGGCGGTCTGGTACCCGGCTATATTCTGATGGTAAATCTCCACCTGGTGGGAACACGGCTGGCCATGATTTTGGGTTTCATGTTTTCCTGCTACAACATGATCATCGTTAAGACCTATTTTCAGAGCAGCCTTCCCTCGGGGCTGCTGGACGCGGCGCATATTGACGGCTGCGGGGACATACGGTTCTTTTTTATCATCGCCATACCCCTGGCAATACCGGTTATCGCGGTAATGGTACTTTTTAATGCCGTGGGGATTTGGAACAGCTATTTTAACGGGATTCTATATTTGAACAAACCGGAGACCTTCAATTTTCAAATGGTCTTACGCAACATACTTTTTGTCGCCCAGCTTCCGCCTGATCTTTTGGCCGCCATGGACCCCCAGAAGCTTAACATTGCCATGAATATGCTGCAGGAACTCAGGTATTCGGTTTTGGTAGTCGGCGCTTTACCCATGATGATCCTCTATCCCTTTATACAGAAGTACTTTATCCGGGGGATTATGATCGGTTCGCTCAAAGAGTAACGGAAAATTATCGTGTTGTTACTTGTGCTATGCACAATGACATAAATATTTTTTATGGAGGAAGAAAAATGAAAAAATTGGTTTTATTTCTATTGGCACTTGCACTGTGTTTTTCAGCCTGCAAGGGGAAGGAAACGGCTTCCGGTTCCGGCGTTCAGGGGGAGGTAAAAAAATACACCAGTCTGCCCCTGGTAAGCGACGGCAAAACCACCATTACCATGTACGTTGCGGGGGCTACCGACAACGTAGTAACAAGTTACGCGCCCCAGGATAATCTTTTCACCGCGAAGATTATCAAAGAGACAGGGATCAATCTGGACATCATTTCCGAAACATCGGGAACCACCGACCAGTTGGCCGTCCTGCTCAACAGCGGCAATTATCCTGAGGTTATCAACAAGGGATTGACCTATGACAACATGCTCTACTATGCCGGCCAAGGCATCTTCAAAGCCCTTGACGATTACGATCCCCTGGGTTATCCGCAGATTAAGGCGGCGTGGGACGAATACCCCACCCTTGACCTGATAACCAGGGGTCTCGACGGTAAACTCTATGCTCTCCCCGAGATAAACGACTGTATGCACTGTATTTATAGCGGCGGCAGGATCTGGTATTATATGCCCTGGCTTCGGGACAATAACCTTAAGGAACCGCAAACCCTTGACGAATTTACCGAATATCTGCGTTATGTAAAGGCCAACGATCTCAATAAAAACGGCAAGAGAGACGAAATTGCCATTGCTTTTGACAAGGACAATGCCAATAACTTCATCGCGTTTATAGCCAAGGCGTTTATGCCTTTCGTAACAAACCCTTACTACGGGCTTGCAATGGATAACGGGAAGATCGTCGAACAATACAAGGCTCCTGAATTCCGGGAAGCCCTCAAATATCTTGCCGCCATTTATAAGGAAGGACTGATCCTGCCCGATTCCTTCACCATGTCCGTGGATCAGATGAAGGGCCTTGCGGAAAGTCCTGACCCGGTAGTAGCGGTTGAAGGCGTATCGTGGCTAAACGGGTTTGTAGCCTGGCCCAGCGTCAGGTTCATGGAAAACAACGTACTGCCCGCGCTGCAAGGGCCCACAGGCCAGAGAAACGCCAGCAATATTCATTCATGGAGTATTATGGTTCCCAAATATTTTATCACCGATAAAGCAAAAGATCCGGCCCTGGCCATTGCCCTTTACAATTACCTGATTGAATTCTCAGTCGCGGTAGAC
Source organism: Treponema sp. (assembly GCA_031274035.1). Classification (GTDB taxonomy): domain Bacteria; phylum Spirochaetota; class Spirochaetia; order Treponematales; family Breznakiellaceae; genus JAISNI01. The sequence goes on from JAISQR010000331.1 coordinate 3,126, forward strand.
GGTTATATGGGCCCCAAAGGCGTAGCGTGGACCGACGCCGATCCGGGAACGCTTTCCATTTTGGGAACTCCGGCCAGTCATAAGTACCTCATGTCCTTTGGCAACACGCCGGTCAATATCTCCTGGAGCCAGGGCAATCCCATGATCCGTAACAGCCAGTTCCGTTTGGGCGAACAGGCTACGGGCATTGAGGTACTGCAGAAATGGTACGAAACCGGCGATCCTTCCATATTACAGGAAGCCATTGCGGCGCCGGTGTCCAGCGGCGAAGGACCGTGGTACCTCACGTCGGTAAAGCTTTCCAAATACGCCATGCCCGAGTCGGTTTTCCCTCCGCCCATGTCGCTTGACGATGATGATAACGCACGGGTTTCGGACATTACCGCCGTACTCGATCCCTACAAGAGTCAGGCGTTCGCGGAATTTGTAACAGGCGCCCGCAACATCAACAGTGATGCGGACTGGAATACCTATCTTGCCGAACTTGATCAGATGGGCGCGGCGGAGATGGTGCAGATCAGGCAGAAGTATATTAACTAAGCTGAACTTTAGAGTATAATTACTTAGCGGAATCCCTGAAGGCTCCAATCTTCAGGGATTTTTAATTGGAGGCTGTGATGAACAATTTGGAAAAAGACCGGACCATACTGCGGGAACTGGCAAAACAGGCAGCCGAAATAGCCGCCCTTCCGGTGCAGGAGGAAAAGAAGCGCCTCTGGCGGGCCTTGAACAGCCTGAAACCGGAGCGCCCTATGGTACTCATCGATCAGGTCTGCTGGCACGAGATGAATATAGAAGACAAGCTTACCCTGCGCTGCGAGGACAAGGAATGCCGGGGCTATGAGTGGCATCTCCGCAGTACCCTGTACCGGTGGGAATACTTCCCCGTTGACATGGTGGTGGAACCTTTTATCGGGGTATCCAAGGCCATAAAAAATACCATGTTCGGTATGTCCGTAAAAGAAGAAACCTTGTCCACTGTTGAAACAAATGACGTGGTCAGTCATAAATACGAAAACCAATTTAACTCCGTTGATGATGTGAATGAAAAAATAAAAATGCCCGTAGTGTCCCATGACGCCGAAGAGACAAAGCGCCGGGTCGAGCTGGCGGAATATCTCTTTGACGGGATCATGCCTGTCCGGGTGGACGGGCACAGTCCCTATATTTCCATTTGGGATAATATCGCGATATGGATGGGAGTTGAACCCGCTCTTTACGCCATGATCGATAATCCCGACATGATGCATGCCCTGGTTAAAAGAATGGCCGGCGGTTATCAGGTCATGCTGGATCAAATGGAAGCGCAGAACCTTCTCTGCCGGCCCCAGGCTTCGATTCATTGTTCCGGGGCCTTTACCAATGAGCTTCCCGCTCCGGGCTATAATCCCGAAAATCCGAGGACAAGGGATATTTGGACCTGCGG
>JAISQR010000374.1 GCA_031274035.1 Treponema sp.
CTGAAAGGACGGTAAGGAGAAACTATGAAAGAGCATCGCGTTAAAGGTTGGTGGTTTATCAGGCTGGCTTTGACGATAGTCGGTAAAAAGGGTATTGGGGAGCTTACCAAAGCTTCAAAAAATGCCCGTAAAGCACAGGAAAAAACGCTGCGGGGATTTCTCGTTGCCGCAAAAGAGACGGTTTATGGGAAAGAACATCATTTTGAGGATATACTTACGGCAAAAAGCCCGGAAGAGCTTTTTGCCTTGTACCGGAAGTGGGTACCCATCAATGATTATGAGGCGCTGCGGCCCTATATCGACCGGCATAAAAAGGGGGAATCGGATGTGCTGTTCCCGGGAAAGCCCAAGATGTACGCCACTACCAGCGGGACCACCAATGAGCCTAAGTGGATTCCCATTACCGAGCGGTACTATCAGGAAGTATACAAGGTGATGAACCAGTTGTGGTTTTATACCCTCATTATGAACAAACCCAAGGTGTTTTACGGTAAAACCCTTTCCATCGTGGGTAAAGCCATTGAAGGGGCCGCTCCTGACGGGACCCTATACGGTTCTATCTCCGGGATTTCCCAGCGGGACATTCCAGGATTCATGGAGGTCCTGCACCCTGCCCCGGCGGATGTATTCCACATTCCCGATTATAAGGCCCGGTACTACGCGATCATGCGGATGGGCATTGAACAGGATATAACCCTGATCATCACCGCCAATCCCAGTACCCTGATAGAGATGCAGAACAACGCCAATGAATTCTACGATGAGTATGTCCAGGACATTGCAGAAGGCACCCTAAGCCGCCGTCTTCCCATCCCGGATGCCATCCGCACCGCCCTAGAAGCGCGGTTAAAGCCCAATCCAGAGCGGGCAGCGGAATTACGGGCCTTAAAAGCGCAGTACGGCCGGGTGCTGCCTAAGCATTATTGGCCCCACATGCAGGTGGTAAACGTCTGGTTTTGCGGCAACACCAAGATTTTCTTTGAGAAAGTCAAAGATTCCTTCGCGGAAACCTGTGTTTTCCATGAAATGGGCTATTTTGCTACCGAATGTAGGCCGGGGATCGTGCTCAAGAGCAATTCCCCGGATACGGTCATCTTTGGCCATAAGGTGTTCTTTGAATTCATCCATGAGTCGGAGTTGGAGAGCAAAGATCCCCATATCTACCGGATGGATGAGGTGCAGCAAGGGGAGCGTTACTGTATGATCGTTACCACCTCAGCGGGGCTTTACCGGTATAACATGAACGACCTGGTGGAGATCACCGGGTTTGTCAATGAGTTCCCCACCCTCAAGCTGATACAAAAGGTGAACGGTACGGTGAACATCACCGGCGAGAAACTCCACGAGCGGCAGTTTGTAGAAGCGGTCCACGCCGCGGAAAAAGAGACCGGCAACCGAGTGGCGTTCTTTATCGGCTTTGCGGATACCTCCCAGGTGGTGTACCGGTTTTATTATGAATTTGTCAACGCGGATATAACTCAGGAAAAAGCCGAAAACTTCACCCGGGTCCTGGACGGCTACCTGAAACAATACAACATCGAATACGAGGCCAAGCGGTCCTCCAACCGTTTAAAGGAGCCGGAAACCGCGCGTTTGGTCAAAGAATCCTTTGAGAAGTTCAAGTCCACCTGCATTGACCAGGGCTACCGGGACGGTCAATTCAAGCTCAATCTCTTGATGCAGGATGAGAAGCGCCATGCCATGTTCAAGGAATTGGTGTATATGGAGGAGCGGAAGGGATCTTGATGCAATGGTATCGCGGAAAGCCTTGTCGAAGCCCAAAGGCCGTATAAAGAAGCTCAAGGCGCTTATTTTTGATCTGGATGGAACCCGCTATGTTCCTAAGGGGTGTGGCAGGAGGCTTTTTTTAGCATGTCCCTGGGAATTTCCCCTTATACGAGCCGAGGGCAGGATCCGGAAAGCCTTGGTTGGGGCTGATTACGGGTCCCCGGAGGCCTACTGAGTTGTTTTACCGCCTTAACGCGGATTATGCGAAATGGCGGCTAAAATTGATTGGAAATTTTTGAAAAAATAATTGCCTTAATAATAGTAATTATGTTTTATTATTATAACGGTTTTATAAACAAAAGGAGTTGAAATGGAAGAAGCGCCTATACATGCATTTGATTTTGCCCTCATCAAACGGATAGCCAAAACGGATACGAGCGTTTCACGAATAGATAAAGACGGTATCGGGAAATTGGTTACGGATTGTTTAATAGAAACAAATAGAACGAAAATGACTCAAATTAAAGAATATGATGGCTGAATTATTTATAAAATTCCAATCTCAGGCAAATGCCGCTCAAGCCGTGAAAATGAGCGCTTATATGCGAGATCAATTTGCGTATTTGGGTATTCCTACGCCGCTTCGCAAAACACTTGCAAAAGAATTTCTGGCTTCCGAAAAGAAAAAGCCCGATATAGATTGGGACTTTATTGCTGTTTGTTGGGGAAAGGAGCGTGAGTTTCAATACGTGGCATTGGATTATCTGCATTTAAAAAAGCCGTTGCTTACCCCTGACGATGTGGCGCATCTTAAAAAGTTAGCATTGGATAAATCGTGGTGGGATACGATTGACGGTTTGGATAGCATTATTGGTGGTATCGCACTCAAATTTCCCCAAGTGAATAAGGTTCTACTGAAATGGAGCGTTGATAACGATTTCTGGCTGCGGCGAATTGCTATTGACCATCAGCTCGACCGTAAAGACAAAACCAATACGGTCTTATTGGAACAGATTATAAAAAACAATTTTGGGCAAACGGAGTTTTTCATCAACAAGGCGATAGGTTGGAGTTTGCGCGAATACAGTAAGGTAAATCCAGATTGGGT
>JAISQR010000092.1 GCA_031274035.1 Treponema sp.
TTTTTTAATTTTTTCCTCAAACGGGACAGCCGGACGTATGCCGGGTCCGAAGGTTTCGTGACCTTCATGTACATTCCAGGGACCTGCCGTAAATCTAAACTGAGCCATAATTTTCCTCCATCATTAGTGAATGCTCCAAAGTTCCCGATACTCACAAACGCCGCCGGGTTATTAGACTTCATCAAGGCTTATCCAGCGCCGCTCTTTTCCGCTTTTGATTATAGCCTCCGTAAGCCGCATAAGATAGTGCCCTTCTTTGAAAGTGGCAAAATCGCAGGGGTCTTTCCCCATTTTTTTCCCCTCCATGATAAAGCCATAATACGCATCAAGGTTATTTTTGAACGCGTCGTTCCAGCCCTCAGGGTGTCCTGCCGCCAGGTGGGTGTACTTTTTTGCCTGAGCCGTCATAATATTGGGATTTCGCATGATCTGTTCGTTGTTTCTGTCCCGGTGACCCTTCCACATTTGATCGGATATTTGCTGGTTCCATTGGAAAGATGCGGCGCTCCCGTCTATCTCGATGTCAATAAAACACTTGCGTCCGGCGCTTATCTCGCTGCACTGGAAAATCCCGGAAGCGCCGTTATCAAATTTAAGGAGTACCCCGGCATAGTCCTCGGTTTCAACTTTTACTTCTTCGTAATCCTGATTGGTGTTTACCGCGAAGGTTTCAACCTGAGTGGTCGGTTTTTTGCGTACCGGAAGGGCAATGACCGTATTCGCGCAAACTTCAACTATTTTCGCGCCGGTCATAATCTGGGCTAAATCCATCCAGTGGGAACCGATATCCCCGACACAGCGGGAAACGCCGGTATATTCCGGTTCTATCCGCCAGTTATAATCGGTCTCATACAGGAGCCAGTCTTGCAGATAAGAGCCATGCACCAAATAGGGCTGGCCGATTTCCCCGGCGGCTATGCGGTTTTTCGCGTCCTGGATAAGGCCGTTCATACGGTAACAGAAATTAAGCCCCGCCACGGTATCGGGATAATCCTTTAATATCTCCAGCATCTTTGCCGATTCGGCGGAAGTCTTTCCCAGGGGCTTTTCGGAAAATACATGTTTTCCCGCCCGGATAATTTTTTCGTTTATTTCCAAGTGAAGATTTGTAGGGGTACAGTTATGAACAACCTGTATGTCCTTATCGGCGATAAGCTCATCAACGCTTTTATAGCATTTTTCCACTCCGAAGAATTCGGCCTTGGTTTTGGCTAAGTCGTAATGTACGTCCGCCACCGCTGTAAGCTCAAGTTTTCCCAGTCTTCGGATCGTTTCGATATGACTGTCTCCGATATAACCGGTGCCAATAATACCGACTTTTATTTTGTTCATAAGACACCTCTCAATCTTAAAGATTTGCTGCCGTTTCTTTGATCTTCGCCGCCACTTCTTCAAGTTCCACATCACTTGAATTAATATTGATGCCAAAGGGGGATCCAAGCCCTTTATCAACGACGCCTATACTGATGTTTACCGCCCGTTCGAGTATGCCGTCCGTTTGTGGAAGCATATGTTTTTTGTACTCCCTTTGGCTGGGATATTTTGGACAATCGTAGGGACAGTTTGCTTTTGCCCCGGTTGCCTTGTTGAGTATCTGTTCCATGTTATTATAGACATGCCAGCCGGAATAAGCAAGCGGTTTAGTGCCAAGGGATTCGCAGAATTTTTCAGCATGGTCCTTTGTATCAAAAAACAGGGTAAGCAAGGTAGCACATTCACCCTCTTCATCATTAATTTTCCGATATTCCGCATGGGGCAGTTTTCCAAGAAGGTTTTTTAGTTTTATCTTCTTTGTCCGAAGCCTGGCCAATATGGCGTCGAGCTTGCGTATCTGTGCCAGGGATACTGCACCGGTAAGCTCATTCATACGCAGATTCATGCCTACTATGCTCCGGTTGCCTACTTCAACCCCCATACGAGACGGTTTATGCCCCTGATCGTGGAAGCCAAAGGCACGCTCATAGAGGATATCATCATCCGTCGCCACGGCGCCGCCATCCCCCGCGGTGATGGTCTTAAAAACATTCAGGGAAAAGGCGGAAATATCGCCGTAGGTCCCCAAACGGCGTCCTTTATAGGAGGCGCCGAAGGCCTGACAGCAGTCTTCTATTACAAAGAGTTTGTGCTTTGCGGCTATTTTCATAATGCGGTCCATATCACAGGGGTTGCCGAGCATATGGACCGGCATAATAGCCTTGGTTGCGGGGCTTATCAACTCTTCAATTTTGTCCGGATCAATGGTGAGCGAACTGTCAATTTCCGCAAGTACCGGAACTGCGTTACTCAAAATAATCGAAGAGATGGAAGCGATAAAGGTATAACCGGGAACAATTACTTCGTCCCCGGCGCCTATACCCAGGGCGGCAAGACAGCATAAAAGCGAACCCGTACCGCTGCTGGTCGCTACTGTGTGTTTTACCCCGATAATATCCGCCATCTCTTTTTCAAAAGAAGCAACCTTGTGCGTAAAACCGTCTACGCCGGGAACTCCGTAGCGAAAAAGCCCGCCGTTTTCAATAACTTCAAGCAGTTCCTTTTTTTCTTCCTCGCCAAAAACATACGATCCAGGTCCACCTGCCATATTCTCCTCCTAAATTTTTTGCACCGGTTTAACTGCTTACGGCGGTTTAGGGAAACTGAATAGATACCACCCAGGCCTATTTCCGTGATTTTGTGTAAACATCGAACGCAACGGCTAAAAGTAAAATTAATCCCTTTATTGATTGCTGCAAATCAATAGATATTCCCATAATGGACATGCCGTTATTCATGATGCCCATGATTAAGGCTCCGATAATGGCACCGATTACCGTTCCCTCACCGCCTGAAGCGGAAGCGCCGCCTATAAAACATGACGCGATTGCGTCAAGCTCAAACCCGTTTCCCGCTTTTGGTGTTCCGGCGTTAAGCCGGGCAGCGAAAACCATTCCCGCCAACGCCGAGAGAACCCCTACATTGATAAAGGCAAACATGTTCAACAGTTTTGTTCTTATTCCGGAGAGCAGGGCGGCCCGTTCGTTGCCTCCCTGAGCATATATTCGTCTGCCCAGAACGGTATTGTTGGTAATATAGGTGTAAATGATGATCAAAGCGGCGACAAGGATCATTACGGTCGGCAGCCCCTTGTACAGCGCAAAAAACGAAATAAAAATCATTACCCCTGCGCTTATTAAAACGGCTTTAATAACATCAAAAGCCAAAGGTAAAACATCAAAACCGTATTTTTTATTCTCAGCGCGGGTTTGAAATATCTTAATAAAAATGAACACGCAGGCCAGAAGGCCAATCATAATTGTTGTAAGATGCAATGGTCCAAAACCGAAAAAATCAGGCAGATAACTGGAAGAAAGGGCCTTAAAAGAATCGGAAAAAGGACCGATAGACCGGCCGTCCAGTACAGCTATGGTTAAACCCCTGAATAAGAGCATGGACGATAAGGTTGCCACAAAAGCCGGTACACCCACATAGGCAATCCATATACCCTGCCAAACTCCGATAAGCGCGCCTAGACCCAATCCGATAAGAAGTACAGGTACAAAGGGCATGTGGAATTTAACTGTCAGAATTGCGGCAACCGCTCCTACAAAGGCGGCGACCGAACCAACCGAGAGGTCAAATTTACCAAGCAGTATCAGCGGAAGCATACCTACTGTCAAAATTAGGATATAACTGTTCTGGAGGACAATATTCGTAACGTTTAACGGCGAAAGAAGCACTCCGCCGGTTAAAATGTAGAAAAACAAGATAATCACTATCAAGGCGATTATCATACCGTATTGGCGGGCATTATCCCGGACTATTTGTTTGATTGTGTTGGTGTTATCAGCCATTGTTAAAACCTGCCTCCAATTATAAGTTTCATGATACTCTCCTGGGTTGCCTGACTTTTATCAAGTTCGCCCTTGAGTTTTCCTTCGCTCATTACGTATATACGGTCGCACATACCGATAATTTCAGGAAGCTCACTTGAAATAATAATGATGCTCTTTCCCTGTTCCGCAAAACCGTTGATTATTTTGCAGATTTCGAATTTTGCGCCCACATCAATTCCACGTGTAGGTTCATCAAGAATCAATATGTCCGAATCCTTAAATATCCACTTTGCAAAAACCACTTTTTGCTGGTTTCCGCCCGAAAGATCCAGCGTACGCTGCCTGATGCTGGAACACTTTATATTAAGGATCTGGACATTTTTCTGCGCTTGAACAACTTCTTCATTCCGGTTGATTATGGAATTTTTTGAAATTTTTGCCAAATCCACAAGGGTTATATTTGTTTTTATGTCGTTGTTAAGTACAAGACCGTATTTTTTCCGGTCCTCCGATAAATAAGCGATTCCGTTTTTAATCGCGGCGGCCACATTTTTTGTATTTATTTTTTCTCCTTCTTTCAGTACCTCACCGCATATACCCCTGCCGTAGGTCTGTCCAAAAATGCTCATGACGAGTTCCGTCCTACCGGCACCCAGAAGTCCGGCAAGTCCGATAACTTCGCCCTTCCTTACAAAAAAACTGACATTGTCTACTACTTTGCGGTCAGGCTGCTGTTCATGGAAAACGCTCCAGTTTTTTACTTCGAAATATTTATCGCCAACCTGAAAATTCCGCTTGGGATAACGATCCGTTAATTCCCTTCCAACCATGCCTTTGATAATATAATCCTCGGAAACCGCGCCTTTTTTACAGTCCAGTGTTTCTATTACCTTTCCATCGCGCAGAATGGTAATGGAATCGGCTATTTTTACAACTTCATGAATCTTGTGGGAGATCATGATACAGGTTAAACCCTTTTCTTTTAGTGAAAGGAGAAGCTGCAGCAGCTTATCACTGTCGGAATCGTTTAATGCGGAAGTAGGTTCATCAAGTATTAGCAGACCGGTATTTTTTGCTAATGCTTTGGCTATTTCGACAAGCTGTTGTTTTCCTATACCAATGTTGGCAATCAGTGATCTTGGACTTTCTTCTAGCCCAACTGTTTTCATCAGTTCTCTGGATCGGATAATACACTCGTTCCAATTGATGACGCCGCTTTTTGATGTCTCATTTCCCAGAAAGATATTTTCATAAATGGTAAGACGGGGAATCAGCGCCAATTCCTGATGGATAATGCCGATACCTATTTTTTCGCTGTCCAAAATGCTCTTGAAGACACATGGATTTCCATCATACAGTATATCCCCGGCATAGGATCCATGGGGATAAATGCCGCTTAGTATATTCATGAGGGTTGACTTGCCGGCGCCATTTTCCCCAACCAGCGCGTGAATCTCTCCGCGTTTTACGTCCATCGAAACGTCTTTAAGAGCGGTAACGCCGGGAAAGACCTTTGTTATTTTTTGCATCGATAGGATACAGTCATTTTGCATGACATTTTCTCCTTATTATCCGTTCCCACTGCTGTCCGGTTTAAATAAGGAAAAAACAAAATAGCTTGTATCTTAACCCTTCAAATGGTATAAAGAAATTGATGTAAATCATTATACCGAAAGGAGATACAAGCTATGACCAAG
>JAISQR010000106.1 GCA_031274035.1 Treponema sp.
CGCGTCCAGCCCTATGGTGGGTTCGTCCAGGAAGAGGATCGCCGGATCGTGGATGAGGGACGCGGCGATCTCGCAGCGCATACGCTGACCCAGGCTGAGCTGCCGCAGGGGGATAGGGAGGAGGGGGTCCAGTTCCAGCAGTTCCGAAAGCTCTTCCAGATTTTTATGAAACCGGCTGTTATCAATAGTATAAATATCCCTGAGCAGATCCAGGGAATCCCGCACCGGCACATCCCACCAAAGCTGGGTCCGCTGACCGAAGATCACCCCGATACGGCCCACATAGCTCCGGCGTTCCTTCCAGGGGCACATCCCCAGGACCGTACATTCCCCGGAATCGGGAACCAGGATGCCGCCCATGATCTTGATGGCCGTAGATTTTCCCGCCCCGTTGGGACCGATAAACCCCGCGATTTCTCCGGGCCCTACGGAAAAGGAAACCCCGTCCAGGGCGCGGACCTCGGCGTACTCCCGGTGAAAAAGCCCCCCGGCGGCCGCGATAAGCCCCGTCTTCCGTTTGACTACACGGAAGGTCTTCCGTATATCGCGCAGTTCTATCATTGGAACATAATAACGGCCTGTGGCGCTTAATACAATGAGTATTTTTGGGAAACCGGCGAATTACAGAAACCCCAGTTTCTTCAAAAGATCCGCCAGGATGCTTCTGCTTTCCGGCGACAGGGGCTTAACCGGAAGCCGGGGCGCGCCGGCATGGAATCCCCGGAGGGATAAAATTTCCTTAATTACCGAGGGAAAGGTTCCCAAACTGAACTGCCGGCGGATACTCGCCAATTTGACCTGGGCTTCCAAGGCCGCGTCAATGTGCCCGGCGCTGAATTCCCGGTAAATCGTTGCCGCCAATTCAGGGCAGGCGGAAGCAACCGAAGAAACGGCGCCGCTTCCCCCGTGAATCAAAGTTGATAAAATCAGACTGTCTCTGCCCGCCAGGACGGAAAACCTGCCTTTTCCGGTTTGGATGAAATCAAGGGTCAGGGCAAAATCACCGGAAGAATCCTTGATCCCCGCCAGATTATCAAACCGTGTAAGCCGTTCCGCCAATTTTGCCGAAACAGGAACCGAAGTAACCGCGGGGTTATTATACAATAAAACAGGAAGCCTTGTTGCCTGTAAAACCGAGGCAAAATGTTCAAACAACTCATCTTCGGAAGGTTTTATAAGGTAGGGAGTAATAACCGTTATCATATCCGCGCCTTCAGCTTCAGCCCGGCGGGTAAGAGCCGCCGTATCAGCGGTAGTCGCGCAGCCTGAACCGAAGATGATGGGGATAACGCCGCCCACGGCTTTCCGGGCTGTTTTTATAAGGGAGATTTTCTCTTCAGTAGACAACGCGTAAAATTCACCGGCATTGCCAGAAATAAAAACACCGTGAACCCCGGCCTTTAATAAAAAAAAGAGTAAGTTTGAAAACTCCCCATAATTTACCCCTCCCTTATCCTCAAAAGGAGTAATAACCGCCGGTATAATCCCTTTAATTTCGTTCATCTGAAGACCTCCGGTATTCCCTAATAATTATATCATACTATATGAGGCAGTTCCAAATGTCAGATTTTGAACCAGCTCAATTAGCAAAAATTTAACACTGCTCAAATGAGGCCTTAACAATCGCCTATTATCTTTATGTCAATTAAACAGGGCTTTCCGGCATAAATCAGGTATCTGGGACCTGAAATATTTGAATAGTCTCATAAAAAGGAGTGGTGTGAAAATGAAAATAGCGACGACAACAGCGGACTTTGACGGTTATACTCCGAATAAATGGGACTACGACCTGCTTTTGCCTTTGTTTGAAGGCACAGGGTTTCGGAATATAGACATAAACTTTTATGGGCAGGAGAAACCCAGCCCGGCCGGTGCGATCCCATGGATATGGGATGACAATTGGCGCGGTTTTGCTAAACGTGCAATGGATGCCGCCGGGGAAAACGGGCTTAAACTTGTGCAGGCACATTCATCGGACAGTGTTTTCGACGAAGGACAGGAACGCGGCCGAACGATCGAATTGATCAAACGGGAATTCGAGGCATGTAAACTCATGGGCATTCCAAGTATGGTCGTACACTGTGTGTTAAAAAAGGGCAACACGTGGAAGGAACAACGGGAGACGAATTGCGGGTTTTTCACTTCACTCCTGCCGGTATTGGAATCCACAGGCGTTAATCTGCTGATAGAGAACGGCTGCTTTCAGAATGGAGGGGCTTATCATTATACATCAGCCGAGATGATCAAGACAACAATCCATGATCTGGGTAATCATCCACTGGTACATGCGGTGTGGGACGTAGGTCATGCACACATGCAGGGAGTTGATCAGTATAAGGAGATCATGGAACTCGGCAAGGATCTCTATGCGCTTCATATTCATGATAACTTTGGAAACGCGGATGTCCATTTAGCGCCGTACACAGGAACCTGCTGCTACGATGCGATTCTAAAAGGCCTAATGGATTCGGGATATAACGGTTATTTTACGATGGAAGGGAATAGTATTCCTACACCGAAAGCTCATGGACGTTCGGGCTATGAATTAAACGGCGTAAACTACAATCGTCTTGTGGATCTGCCGCTTGATCTGAAAAAACAGTCGGAAAGGCTCATGTACGAAACAGCAAAGTATATGCTGCGGCAATACGATTGCTACGAAGAATGACCGGGACGTTCTAGCGGTTATTTGAGAGGTTTTTTTTGAATCTACGGGCTTGAGCCTGTGCAAATATTTTCTTGGAGGTGTTGTATGTATAAAAAGACATTAAGGGCGCCGGTTATCGCGCTGGTACTCGGCGTCATGGTTTCCCTGGGGGCCTTTGCCGGCGGTTCCGGCCAGAGAGCTTCGTCAGGGATAACGACCCTATCTATCATTCCCATGACTTATTATCCAGCGGGTGAACTGGAAGGGTACTATTGGACGGAGATCCTCAAGGAGGACCTGGGTATCGTATTTGACATCTGGCCCAATTCCAATGAAAATCTCCAGACATACCTGGCTGCCCGGGATTTACCGGACATCGTCTTTGGGGGTATTCTGCTTG
>JAISQR010000548.1 GCA_031274035.1 Treponema sp.
CGGCTTGAATCCCCCTATGACGGGGCTGAACTTGACGGTCTGAGTGCGTACCTTGAACCGGGAACGGTGAGGTGGAGTTCAATAGATACGGTAACGGCAAGCCGGTTTATCCTTTCCCGTAACGGGGATTTTACCGGGCAGCCGGTTGTTGCGGTAGACAATCCCGCCGAAACTATAACCTTGCCGCGGCTCCCTGCGGGGGATTATTACTGGACCATTCGGGCGGAGACGGAAGGGGGCTATGACATCGGCGCACAGGCCCCCCGTTTACTCCGGGTGCTTCCCATCCCCCTGTTGCCTGCGGCGGGGGGCCGGCTGCCTGCGGACGGAGCGGTCATAACCGGGGCGGCGCTGAGACAAAAACGGAATATCGTTTTTTCCTGGGATGCGGTTCCGGGGGCAAATGGATACCTTTTTACTATAAAACATGAAGGAACGGGAAGGATCATTATACAGGAAGGGCTGCATACAAAAACAACTTTTTTATTGGAAGATTTGACCATCCTAGATGTGGGGAGTTTTATCTGGCGGGTGGAAGCGGTTTTAACGGAACCGATCCGTGAACGGCGCGATGATGAAGATGAGATAATTCAGCATGGTAAAGCCGGCGAAAACCGGTTCAGTCTTGATTTCGCACTGCCCGATATGCCGGATATGCAGAAACCGGGGTTGTTGTACGGAAAAGAGTAGCGGGTGGAAAGCGGAGAGATAGGAGCCCCAGCAATCGGAATTTTTGCTCAGTGCGCCTTTGGTATATCGAGCAAAAATTCACTAAAGTCCCACAGGCTCATAGGGTATTATTATAGATGAAAGCAAGAAATACAAGAAAACAAACAAACCAGAAATTCTCACTCTTAACTTTTAACGCATCGTTCTTTATTCCTCTTACTTCTCATTTTTTGGTAATTTTTCTATGCCTTATCGTAAACACTGCCCTTTTTGGGCAAAAGGAATACTGGATTGAGGAAGACGGCCGCTTTGTTCAATTGCTGCAATGGCAGGAACAAGAAAATGTTCTGTATTACAAGGTAGAGATTGAAAAACAGGAAGGAATGACTTGGAGGGGGGCCCTAAGCGGGGAAACAGAGGATGCTTTTTTTGAGATTTCCCTAGCTCCGGGAATCTACCGCTACCGGGTACAGGTATATGACTTGTTGGGGCGGCCGGGGAGGGCTGCGGATTGGATTCAATTTGAAATTCGTTTGGCGAAACAACCGGAAATTGTGCGGTTCAGTCCGGAGGTCTTTTATCTGGACGAGGATACAAGCTGGGTGTTAAACCTTTCGGGGCGGAATTTGACTGATGGGATTGAGATATTCCTTCAGAATCAGGGATTGCCGGGGAACAATATCAAAGCCAAGACGATAACGGGGGAAGGGCGGGAGGAAGAGGCGCGGGTGGTTTTTAATGTTGACGAGTTGGATGCGGGGCAGTATACAATTCATGCGGTAAATCCGGGAGGCCTTGAAACAAGTTTGGGAACTTTAAGGATAAGCTATAGAAAACCGGTGGATATTAATGTATCGGCGGGATATAGACCGCTCGTTCCTCTGTACGGATTGATTAACGAGTTATTTGAAACCGGGATTTTTCCTCTCGGCTTTTATGCACGCTTAAGTTATATTCCATTTAAGCGGACATGGGGCCATATAGGTATTGAAATTGAACCTTTCTGGAACTATTTCTATGTAAAGAATAGCGGCTATGGAATTCAGGCGCAAATGACGGGAGGAACGGTCTACGGGGTTTACCAGCGGCTGCTTTCAAACCGGCTGATGGCCTTTAACTTTCGTATCGGCGGCGGTATTAATTCGGTGCTGGATTATCATTTTATCTATAGCAAAGGAAAGACGGAACCAATCACGATTCTTATTCCTGTGATAAGTGCAGGTTCTTCCTTTCAGTGGTTTATCAGAAATCCTTTTTTCGTGGAAGCGGGGGTAGATTTTGTCCACATGTTTACGGTGGATGATCCGGCGCCGGCGTATCTGAGGCCCTTTATTGGTGCAGGCTGGAGGTTTTAGTTCGCAGACAGGGGGCTTGAGCCCGCGTTGCATTATAGAAAGTCATAATTTACATCGAACTGAGGGTACGGATACCGGGGCCCCGCGGATAGAAACAGGAATTTTGAACCGAAAGTCCGTATGGGTACGCAACAAAAGGGATCCGTTCCTTTCGATCCAAACGCGGCATTCCTTACGCCGGTTTCCGCTATCCCCGCATGAGCCTTGAGTAGTTACTAATCATTACTTTTTAAACCTTTCCCAAAATCCTATTAGTTTTGGGAAAACTCTTTTAAAATTCAAAAAGGGGAAGCTGTTTACCCGCATCGCCATTATCTGAAAGCAGACGGCGTATACGTTTTGGATCTTCCGGTCTATCCAGGAATGTACCCGAACAGGTGATAAAATAACGCGCCCGCTTCAGGATAACGCCAATGCGTTTGAGCCCCTCAAAGTCCAGCCTATGGGAGATCCTCCGTTCCAGTATGCGCCGTGCGGTTTTTGCCCCTATGCCCGGCACCCGCAGAAGTTCCTCGTAGCCTGCGCGGTTTACCTCTACCGGGAAAAAGTCCAACCGGCGCAATGCCCAGGCGGTCTTTGGGTCCAGGTTTTTCTCAAGGAAGGATTCGCCTTCGCCTAATATTTCCCCGCTTTTAAAATGATAGAAACGGATAAGCCAATCCGCCTGGTAAAGCCGGTGTTCGCGGACTAGGGGCGGCGATGGAATATCGGGCAGCCTTGGATCGGGCAGACCGCCCCCTCCAGGAAGATGTACGGGGATAAAGGCCGAATAGTAGACACGCCTTAGAGAAAATTTTCGGTAAAGGGAAGAACTCAGGGCTATGATCTGCCGGTCGTCGTCGGCGCTGGCGCCGACTATAAGCTGGGTGGTCTGTCCGTCGGGAGCGAAGTGCGGTGTGCTTCGTATACGCCGCCTATCCTCCTCGAACGCGGAATATAAAAACGTAAAACTGTCCATGGCCCCCAGGATCGCCTTGCCGGACTTCTGGGGCGCAAGGCTTTGCAGGCTCCTATCCGTAGGTAGTTCTATGTTGATACTGAGCCTGTCGGCCCACAAGCCCGCTTCGCGGATGAGCTTCTCCCCGGTTCCGGGTATAATTTTAAGGTGTATATAACCGTTGTAACCCGCCTCTGTACGCAGTAGCTTTACCGTTTCTATAAGTTTTTCCATAACGATATCCGGATCGGCAAAAACGCCGGATGAAAGGAAAAACCCGTCAATATACTTGTTCCTCCACCAACTGCCGCAAAGTTCTACAAGTTCCCGCACGGTAAAAGATGTCCGCTGTATCCCTGATGAAGCACGGTTAACACAGTAGGCGCAATCGAAACGGCATATATTGGAAAAGAGCACCTTGAGAAGCCTGACCGGGCGGCCGTCTTCCGTAAAGGAATGGTAGACCATAGCCGTACCGTCGGCTGTTTTTTCAAGGCCGGCGCCTTCGCCTGTTGCACAGGAAGCATCGTACTTTGCGGCGCTTGATAAGAGGGATAACTTTTCTACAATATCCAAGGCAGGCATTTTCTTTACTATACGTTTGTATAGAATAAAATGCAAGAGGAGAAGAGAATATTTCGGCAGTTCTGATAAGGCAACAAACTCCCAAAGGAGTCTCGTCAATCGAAATTTTTGCATGAATATGCAAAAAATCCACAAGAGTGCAACAGGCTGCTAGAGGACTTTTGTAAATGTATGCCAAAGGCGCGTTGAGTGAAAAGCCCTCAAGCGCAATCGGACGCTTCGTGTCCGGTTGCGCTTATGCCCGTTCTGATAAAAACAACATACATTAATAATTTATGGAAAATTTAAACCCTGCCGGGATTGAGGAAACGAGGCTTGCGTGCAGACAGTTTGCCATGCTCTATTTTAATTTTTGCCGTATTCTTGTTGAGAGCTTGGGGGAAGAAGCCGCCCTGCCTCTGGTGCGGCGGACGGTATTTAACCTGAGCATCGATCGTACCGGACGAATGCGGGATAAGGCCCTGTCGGAAGGTTTGCCTGCCGATCTTCAGAATTTCACGAAGCTCAACGATCTCCCCGTATCGGCATGGGACAATTGGCAGCCTGAAATGGGCGGACTCCGGTGCCCCTATGCCGAAACATGGGTTGGCTATTTTGAACAATACCCCTGGTTTAAGCGTTTCGCTTCCCTCTACTGTGATGTGATCGATACAACCAATATTGAAAATTTTACCCGCACTCTTTCCCATCGTATAACATGCAGCCTCCTCTGGGGGGACTCATCCTGCGCTCATGAATATTTTGAAAGCGAAAAAGTAAAACAAGGCATTCTTACCTATGGGGAAGGACGCTCGAACTAAAATTATTCATGCCCGAGTTCGGGGTAGAGGCTCTGTATCTGCTTAATACGGGGAAGTATCTCAAAGAATATATTTATAAGTTCAGGATCGAATTTCGTACCTGCAAGGCTGTGGAGTTCCTTCAGAACTTGCTCCTCGGTCCAGGGTTCCTTATAAACCCGTTTTGAGCACAGCGCGTCATAGACATCGGCAATAGCAACAATACGCCCCGTAAGGGGTATCTCTTCCCCCTTGCGGCCGATGGGCCTGCCGTTCTCGTCGGCCCTGACGGGCTTTCCGGTAAGAGGGTCAACCCAGCCGGGATAGCCTGTGCCGTCCCAGTTTTCATGATGGGTAAGGGCTACATCCCTGGCAATCTCGTCTACCGGGGACTGCGGATCGTCAAAAAGCCCCGCGCCGTATAGGGTATGATGCTGCATGATAAGGTATTCTTCAGGGGTAAACCTGGCCGGTTTCTTCAAAATAACATCGGAAATGGCTACTTTTCCTACATCGTGGAGCATGGCCGCTATCTTAAAGGTATCCTTGTATTTTTCCTTTTCCGCGTCGGGGATACCGTTATGGTAAGCCCAACGGTCGTATATCTCCACCGCATAACCGGCGACGCGGTTTACATGGGTGCCGGTTTCCTTTGGATCGCGGAGTTCGGCCATTTTTATAGTGCGCAGGATCATAGCCCTGGTCAGATACGCCTGCTGTAGAGCCACCGTAGCATTGGCCGCAAAATGGGTTATGATAATTTCATCCTCTTCAGAAAAGGAAACAGTATCCCCCCGGCTGTTCTTTGAATTTATCATCTGAATAACACCCAGCAGGCGGTCATCCGCGGTTATAAGGGGAATGGTCAGCGTAGAGGTTGTTTTATAACCGGACCTCTTATCAAAATCGGGGTTAAATGAATAAGGAGCGTAATCGGGAATATTGTACATATCGGCGACATTAACCAGCTTACCGGTTAATGCACAGTAGCCGGAAACGGTCCTTTCGTTGATAGGAACTGAAAAAACATTGTAAATCATCTTTTGGCCGGGCGGCAGACTTTTTTGGGTGGTGTCATTCTGGGCATATTTGATCTCCAATTTTTCGATCTTTTCGCCGTTTTCTTCTCTCTTAACTTTAACATAGATAGAACCCGCGTCGGCGCGGACTACTTTCCGTGCTTCCAACAGTATCCTTTCCAGGAGAAGATCAACATCCTTGATTTGGTTTAATTCAGAATCAAGCTGGATAATAGATTTAAAATTGATTTTTTTGGCCTTTCTTTTTTTAACCGGCATTAAAGCCCCCGCTTGTTTTGTTAAAATAATCTCCTATTCTTTTCGGCCTGTACACTTGATAATATGATACCCAAACTGAGTTTGTGTAACATCCCCTACACTGCCGGGGGAAAGCCTTTTTACCGCGGACTCAAAGCCCGCCGCCATTTTTCCCGGCCCGAACCACCCCAGATCGCCGCCCGACGACTTTGAAGGGCAGGCGGAGAATTCCCGTGCCAGAGCTTCAAAGGAAGCTCCCTGTTTGACGCGGCGCAAAATATCCTCCGCCTGCGCTCTGTCTTTTACCAAAATATGACTTGCTCTCCATTCCATATTGTTCCTCTTTTCTGTATTCAGGTAATAACGTGTATTTATTTTTAATTATATTATGTTTTTTATAAAGAATAAAGCGTTTTTTTTCCGTTTTCCGGCGTGGAGCCGGAAAAAATGGATTGCTTCCATTCCGCAATAAAGTATTCATACGCGGCAATGGTAGCCGCCATAATAATATCCTGTACTTCCCCGCGTCCGTACCAATCGGATCCGTCCATAATATAAAGGTGCTGTAGTATGCCTTCAAGATCGCCCGCTGTACAGGCCGGGTCCGAATTCCTGCGGCGCTCAAGTCCGCGTATCTCCTGGTCAAAGGTTTCCCTATACTTGATATTCCGCCATTCATCCGACAGCCCCATAGCTTCTCCTTGAAAGTACATTATACTCAATTTTAGCCGGAGGGGGAAGGGCGCCGATCCAGCGGTTTTGCATTTAACCACGAAGATGCTATGATTTAAATTATCGCCTGGTCCGACGGGGCCAGAGAGCCGTGCAAACAAGTTTGCTGAACAGATTGGTTTGTGCAGTGAGGAAATCAGGGGAAACCCGGAGGAACCTCGTCGCCAAGATTAATTTGTAACTACTCAGGACTAATGCGGGGATAGTTCAGCGGCAAGCCGGCACATGCTGTCAACAGCGGCCTCCGCGGCGGTATGCGCTGTCATGCCGAATTCCCTTGCGCGGATCGATGTGGGTTCTCCGATGCAGAGGGCGGTAATTTCCGAAAGTTTCACCGCGGGAAAGGCTTCGGCAAAGGCTGCAACTGTGGAAGGGCTGGTAAAAAATACAAAATCAAAATGCCCGTTTTCGATTACCTCCCGTGCGGCGGCGCCCCCTTCGCAGGGGACGGTATCGTATACCGCGAGTTTGTCAAAAGGGATGCCTTTTTCACCGAGGCATTCAAAGAGTCTAGGGGCGCTTTTTTCAGGGCATATTACCAGGGCCTTTTCGCGGAGAGCGATTCTTTCCGCAAGCCCTTCCCCAAGGCTGCGCCCATTGTAAACGGTAGGGACAAAGTCGGGAATAAATCCGTATTTTGAGAGAGCCTCCGCTGTAGCGGGCCCCAGAGCGGCAAAGCGGCATCCTCCAAGCAAACGGAAATCGCCCCCGCCCTGGAGATAGCGGTCAAAAAATATCCCCGCCCCTGCCGCGCTGGTAAAGAGGAGCCATCGGTACCGCCCTGCTTCAAGGCAGGCACGGTCCGTTATTTTGCATGAGGGAACGGTTTTGATGCAGGGGAAGGGTATCGCTTCCCCTCCCAGTGAGCGGATCTTCCGGCAAAGCTCCCCGTTCTGGGGTTCGGGCCGCGTAATTACGATACGGCGCCCCTGGAGCGCGCGATCCGTACCGGCCTTTGTCTGACAGAACGCTTCCCCCAGGGAGCAGACCGCCCCCACCGCCACCAGCGTCGGAGGCTGAGTTACGGACAAGCGGCGGGTTGACAGAATATCCGATTGATTACTAAAATCCGCCGCTTCCGCAAGCCCTTGCAGGGCGCCGATCCATACCCTCTGGTGCGGTGTAGTTCCGCTTTCGATTACCGCGGCAGGCGTCTCCTGTGCGAAACCTGCTTCCACAAGACGCTCTCCCATGTCCCGCCGCAAAGCCGCGGCGCCCATGAGGATCACCAGCGTTCCTCCTGCTTGGGCAATTGCCTTCAGTGTTTCCGGCGCGGGAACGCCGCCGTCTTTTCCATGCCAGGTGATGATATGCACGCCGGCGCTCGTTCCCCGGTGGGTTACCGGGATTCCTGCCGACGCCGGAACCGCCAGGGCGGAACTGACCCCAGGGATCACCTCAAAAGGAATCCCTTCCGCGGCAAGAAAAAGCATCTCCTCCCCTCCCCGGCCAAAAAGGAAGGGATCGCCCCCCTTGAGGCGTACCACCCGTTTTCCTTCACGGGCCTCTGCCAGCATGAGCCTGTTGATCTCTTCTTGGGAAATCGGATGCTTATAGGGGAATTTACCCGCATTGATAAGATGTACCCCTGCGGGTATACCCCAGAGAATCTCTTCGGAAACAAGCCGGTCATGGATCACGGTATCCGCGGCATCCAAAGCAGCTTTCCCGCTCTGGGTCAGGAGCCCCGGATCCCCCGGCCCCGCCCCAACAAGCCAGACCTTCCCCATGATTTTCACAGTTTTCCCTCCTTCCGCAGCAGGCGGCGGGCCAGCGTTTCCGCCAGATACGGCCCCTCTTCCCGTTCGCCGGATATTTCATCCCGTACCGGCGGGCTGTTGAGATCCGCCGCAAACATCCCCAGGATGATAATTTCATTGCCGGCAATTTGGGCAAAAGCGGCGGCAGGGGAGCCGCAGCCGCCGCCCAAGGCGCGGATAAGGGCCCGTTCCAAGAGGGCCTCTTCCTCGGTAACCGGGTCCCGCACCGCATCAAGGAAGCTATAGTCTTCTCCATACCGGCCCTGGACGGCAAGAACCCCCTGTCCGGCCGCGGGTATCATCTCCCGCACCGGAAAGAGATAGCCCGCCCTGCCCCTGATCCCAAGCCGCTCAAGCCCTGCCGCCGCCAGTATCAATGCCCCATAAGCGCCCTTATCCATTTTGGCAAGACGGGTCGGCACATTACCCCTGATGGGCGCCGTGCTTAAACCTGGGGCCAGAATAGAAAGCTGTATACGCCGCCGAACGCTCGAACAGCCTATCGGCAGGGAAGGGTCGACAGCGCCCAATTCTGAAAAAAACTTTGAGGGGGGCAGTACCAGCATGTCGCGGGGATCGCCCCGTTTTGCCAGGGCAACCAAGGGCAGATCGGGGTTCTCTCTTTCCGCCATGTCCTTGAGGCTATGCACGCAGAGATCGATTTCCCCCCGCTCAAGGGCCTGTTCCAGGGCGCCGGTAAACAGCGCCTTCCCGGAAAAACCCGGTTCAACCCTTTCCAACGGCATTTCAGGATGGATGTCTCCCCTGGTTTTCATGGTGATGAGCCTAAGAGAAATATCCGGGTGCGTATGGGCAATACGGTCCATGACAAGCCGGGCCTGGATTACCGCCAGATCGCTTTCACGGCTGCCGAATCGGATTTCACGGGTCAAGGTTATTTTCCTCGTTATGTTCTACAGAAATTTTGTTACTGCTCCCGCCTGTTTTCTCCATTTCCTCAAGCAGCCCGGTGATCAGTACATCAAGCCGCTGGATGGTTTCGGCAGGATCGGAGGATTCCCTGATGCGCCGCCGTTCTTCTTTAAGTTGTTCCAGGGCTTCACCGAGGCCCGAGGGCCAGCACCTGTCCAACTGCTGCCGAAGCCGTGCGGTCAGCCGGGGGCAGGCGCCGGAGGTGGAAATACCCGCCACGAGTTCCCCCCGTCTTACCAGAGCCGGAAAAAAGAAGCTGCACAGATCCGGGGCGTCACTTACATTTACCGGAATTCCCGCGGCCTCGGCATCACGGGCGATCCGCTGATTCAGTTCCCGGTCGTTGGTCGCCGCGACGACCAGTGCGGCGCCGGAGATCTCACCAGTACCGCCGTAGGCCCGTTCGCGGATGCCCAGAAGCCCCTGCCGTTCCAGGGATCGGATATTTTCGGATGGTTCAGGATCAACTACCGTAAGGGAAGCGCCGAAATCAATGAGGGCTTGAGCTTTACGGGCCGCCACAGCGCCGCCGCCCACGAGAAGGCAGAAACGTCCGGCAAGGTTGACGAAAAGGGGAAAGTAAGGCACGCTCTTACCGTTGTACCGGTTCTTCCGCGGCAATCCCCTCGCGGATCAGGAAACTTTTCAGCACCGGTTCGGCGTCCTTTAAGGATATGATGATGTAACTTAAAGCCGGATCAAAGGCGAGACGGATATCCTCTTCCGAAGGGCGGGCGGGGGTGGCGGGATGGCTGTGAAAATTCCCCAGCAGGACAAGCCCTTTTTTACGGAGGTCCGCGACAGCTTTGAATTGCTCTTCGGGGGCCATAGAGAAGTGTTCAGGGCTTTCATCGGTATTTTTAAGGCAGTAAACCGCTTTAACGATTTTTTCTTCCCCTGAAATCTCGCCGGCAAAAAGACCGCAGGCTTCATTGGGAAGCCCGGTACAGGCGCGGGCAATCATAAGCCCGTAAAATTCAGGCGCCAGATTCAGCATGGCCGTTGCCCGCCGCCCATGTAATAGAGGAATTCCACTACCGTCCCTTCTTTTACAATGGTAGTGTCAAAATCAGCCCGCAGAATCATCTCGCCGTCCACCTGAACACTGACATATTGAGGCATTTCCGCCTTGACTTCTTCCAGAAGTTTGGTAACGCTGATCTCCCCCGATATTTCCGCCGGTTTTCCATTTACCGTTAAAAGCACAGGCATCTCCTTGTTTTCCGATATGGGTAATAATATTTAATACATAATTTTAGCTGTTTTGACAAGGGTGTAGAAGATGATAGGCAGAGCATACCTCTAAAAAATGATTTTTTTGGAGATATGCTTTACTATTTTCCTTTCATAATAAGAAAAAACTGTGGATAATATCGTGGTAATCATAAACGATCCGAATATAACAATTCCCAATGGATATGCTTCGGGTGTAAAGTGAAAGAATAAGAATAGAGAGAATAGGAATAATGGATGTATCAGATATATTCCAAAACACAATGACGACAAGGAATCTATAATCCTGTTTGTTGTACTTTTTTGACGGAAAAAACAGAAAAGCGCACAGGCAACCATAGCAACCAGAGGGGATTCCTGTTCCAGTGATAATAATCTTCCGCTTGATGATTGAAGTATCATCTGCTTATTTAGCGGCATTACAGTTGCATACAGGCAATAGAGCAGCATTACACCGATCAATACTTTTGTATTTACCGTTATTTTATAGTGATGTATGTAATGTCCAAACAAGAAATAAAATATATATACCGAATTTAACAGAATGTAAAATCTTATATTAAAAAGAAAGATGGTTTTCAATAGCGGTATAATACTGGTAAAGACGAACAGTACAGCCAATGTGCATTCAAGAGTTTTTCTTTCGATATTACGCCGACGGAGCGTATCATAGCCGGGGGAACACATCCCCGCAAAGCGATGCCGCCGTCCGTCCTCATCGTAAGTCTGTACAACCTTGCCCTAAGCCGTCTCCCTGGGGAAATTCGCAAATTTGCAAATCTAACAAAAAATTCATCCGCGGCTAAAGCATTTTATCAGGCGGCCCTCAATAAATAGGGCATGAAACTGTTCTTTTCTTTAAATCGGCTTTCTTCAAAGAAGGGCCGGTTATCCCTGATTCCGGGGGCCTTGGCCCTTTCCTTCAGTCTGGTTGTACTAGCCCCCTCAGCAGCCCAGGACGCCCTTTTCGCGGATTCCGGAAGCGGGGGGCTTGCGCGATTTTCGGCTCAGGGCGCGTCCCCCGCGCCTAAAAGCTCCGGCTTTGATTTCAGCCTTGTCTGGACCGGCGCCTGGGAGAACTCCTTTCCGGCGGAATCTTTTACCGAAGGGACCGATCCCCTGTTCCTCGTGTCAGACGCGCGTTTCACCAACCGTCTGAGCCTTAAACTCGGCCTTCCCTGGCAGGGCCTGAATCTGCGTTCCGAAGTGCTTGACCGCAGGAACACGGACTTTTCGGACTTTCCCCCCTGGGAGGATGCAGGCCCCTTCTTCCCTGCCTTTTCCGGCGGCCTTTACCACAAACCCAGCGGCTCCCGTATAGTCTACGGCATCCTTGACGAATGGGGGCTGCCTGCCCGTATCCGCAATCCCTGGATACGCTCGGTTCCCTTTCCCGAATACCACACCCCGCAGGCCGTAGACCTTAAAACAACGGCTTCCGAACGGGAAAGCGATGCCGGCCTCTACCTGTCGAGCCCTCAGATGGGGCCTATTCAGGTTTTCGCTCTTTCCCTGATGGACGCCCATTCAAACCTGTCGCTGGGCGGCGGACTGAACTGGCGCTTTGACCGTACCGTGAACCTGTCCCTGGAAAGTTTCTACACCGGTAAAAAACTGGCCGCCAAAACGGTTTCTACCTGGTTTGCGGATTCTCCCCCTCTGCCCGCACGGGATTTCAGCCTTTACTCCCTGGCCTTTGCCTTCTCAAGCCCGCTTTTTATTATCACGGCGGATGGGGCATTTTCGGACACCTTTGCCTTTGGCAGAGACTTTTACACGGACATTGGGCTTCGCTTTGGGGACAAACCCTGGCGCTTTTCCCTGGCTGCCGACGCCGCCGGGCCCCGTTTTACCGGCAGGGACGGCTCGACACCGGGGGCGGCTTTCAGAAGCGCGGCTAAACTTGAATGGCGCGGCAAGCGGAACAGCCTTTTCCGTATGCAGACAAACCTCCGCGCTCCTTCTTTAGACCAACCCTTTAACCGCAGTTCAAGCATCCTGTACTACCGTTTCCCCGCGTCAACCTCTAAAAAATCCGGCGGCACAGGCAAGGATAAAACCGCTGCCTACCGCTTTCCTATCAAGGTATCCCGAATCTCATTTGAAGCGGATAGAAACGCTTCCGATCCAACGCAGATACTTGATAGTTTTGATGTATTTACCGGTTTTAGTATAGGTTCTTTCCGGCCTACACTCTCCGCGTCCCTGGACCTTATATCCAGCGAAGAATCCCTGCCGCCGGATTCCATTATTTCACCTTACCCCCTGCCATTTCAGGCCCGGTTCGACAGCGCCGGAATTGCGGGGGAGTTATTGTACGCATACCATGCTTTTCAGTATCGTGTAAATTTGAGTTATACCCTCGCCGACGGGTCCCCTCACATCTGGGGGGCTTCATTTTATACATCGGTAAAGGGGGCATTAGGGCGGTTCAGCCTCAAAATAGCAACGCCGAAATTCCCCGAAAGATGGAGCTATACGCTTTCCTGGAGGTTGGAGGTTTAAATTTATGAATACCAGGGGAACATGACTGCGCTAAAAGGGCGCCTAGGAGCCTGTGGGGCTTTGGAGGGATCGACACGCCGCCGCCTCTTCCGGTAAAATTCCCCTATGAGTACACGACTGGTAAACATAGACCGGGAAACCCCCATGT
The DNA here is from genome assembly GCA_031274035.1 of Treponema sp. GTDB lineage: Bacteria > Spirochaetota > Spirochaetia > Treponematales > Breznakiellaceae > JAISNI01. The sequence continues at coordinate 12,914 of JAISQR010000548.1, forward strand.
TCTTCCCGCCGG
>JAISQR010000362.1 GCA_031274035.1 Treponema sp.
ACTTTTACTTCCGCAAAGGCGGCCGCGCATACAAGAGCGAATACTATAGAAAAAGTAATGAACTTTTTCATATATCCTCCTCAAACAAAATAATGAAATATACGAGGGAAGCTGACAACGTCCGCCTAATCCCTCTATGCTATAAAAAAAGGCTCCGCCCCCTCCATTAGGAAGGCAAGGGCCTTAATTCAACCGGAACAGAGAAACAAAACATTAAGCGTAAAAAATCGGTCTTTCCAGGTACGGAAATACACGGGGAAATAAGTTATAAAAAGGGATATTATACTGTGCGGGTAAAATAAAGAAAAAACAGAATATTCAAAAAATACGTGTATGTTAAGGGAAAAGCGGCTAAAAGCCCTGTTTACAAAACGCCAATTCCTAGCAGCCTGTTGCACTTGTGGATTTTTTGCATAAATATGCAAAAAATCCCGATCAATGGGCATGCTTTCGGAGTTTGCAAGGTATAAATATTCATGTTTATGAATATTTATACTATTTTATACGCGAAGCGCAACAAACTCCTAGTAAACCTATCGGGTGGGGGGGTAATGTAATTACTTATTCTATAAAAACGTACTGACCACTGCTCACCCTCTTGTTCAAAACCTGCCGCGGAGCTTTATCCGTTAAATTTTAAAACCCCGCTGCTTTTTCTTTTATCGGTTATTTATACTAATTAATATATACCAAAAAAATATTTGTCAATACAAAATTTTAGTTTCTTGCAGTATTAACGGTTATTTAGTTTTTAACAAAAACCGCCGCGCGTTTTCCTGCCGTTTAGCAGCCGCGGACATTCAGGGCTTCTAACAGTTGCGGCCCTTTGGCGTCTGTTTCGGCAGTCAGTTCCATCACCGCTCCGGCGGCATTACGGTAGCGGATGCGTAACAGCGGAGGGCGGTTAAAGAAAAATTTTTTCCACCAGGAATGTTCGGCATACAAGTCCGCCGATAGTATACAATCCTGGGGAATAAAGATGGTTTTTTCCCCAGGAGGCGCCCCGCCGGAGCTGACACGGCTGAGTGCCTCCAGCCAGCCTTCATGGGGGAAGGCGTGTACCCTAAAGCCTCCGCTTGTGGCGATAAGGAGCCCCCAAAAGGGAAGATCATAACAATCCCAGCCCGCGATATACCGCCCCAAGGTAGAGACAAGTACCTTTTCCCCATAACGCGCCTCGTATTCCCGCCAAAAGACCGCGGCGTCCTGTTCTTTTTTTACCGGTAATTGTATTTCCATTCGTCTGTCCTATGGATACGATGCGTTAAAAGCCCTCAACGGTTTCCCTATTCAGGCCGCGGATTATTCCGCAGGCGAGTTTTACCGAATTTTCAAAATCCGTATAGGATGCTATACCGTAATGGGTATGGATGTAGCGTACCGGTATGCCTATAACTATAACCGGGACAGCCTTGCCTGAAAATTGTATGACGCCGCCGTTGGTCGAGCCCCCTGTGCGTACCGCTTCCTGAAAGGGGATATGACGCGCCTCCGCTATGTCCAGGCTGAAACGCTGGAAACGCGGGTTTGTGATCATCCGCGCGTCGATATGCCTGAGCATAGGCCCTTTTTTAAGGGCTGTTTGGACCGCATAGCCCTCAACCACGGTGTCGTCCGCGGGGCAGCCTTCAAAGACAATAGCGATATCCGGCTTGACCTCCTGGGCGCTGGCGGTTGCGCCCCTAAGCCCCACTTCTTCCTGGCTTGCAAAGGCGGCCTTGATGTTTACCGCAAGTTCGGCGCCCGCAAGCTCCCCAAGAGCGGCGAGGATAGCGGCGCAGCCCAGCCGGTTGTCGAATGCCTTTCCTATCATTATATCATGCTCCCCGCGGTACTCAAAACGTACATCGGGAACAACCGGGGACGCTATCCGTATACGGTAGTCCTCCCGCGCCTCCCGGTCGCTGGAAGCCCCTATATCTATGACCATATCGCTGATATCAGGCGTCAGTTTCTGCTGATCGGGCGGAAGAAAATGCGGCGGCTTGCTGGCTATGATACCGGGGATATAGGCGCCGTCCGCGTTGCGGACAAGGACGCGGTGCGCCGGAACGCAGTAACCCACCCAGCCGCCCAGGGGGATAAAATCAAGCGTGCCGTTGGGCCTGACGGCCTTAACCATAAAGCCAACCTCATCGCTGTGCGCGTCAAGCTGGAGTACCGGCGCGTCCGGGGGTGTTATGCCGGAACGTTTGATATAGAGGTTCCGCATAGCGTCTTCGGAAAATTCCCCCAACCCTCCGCCAAAGCCGCGGATAAGGGCGGCGGCTTCGTCCTCAAAACCTGAAACCCCTCTTGCGTTAGAAAGCATTTCTATCATCTTTAGGGTATTTTCTTTCTCCATGGTTTACTCCTTTTGCGCCGCGGCTGCTTCTTCCCGCTCTTCTTCCGACGGAAGGCTTTCCAGGTAATAGTTGATGCCGCGCTTGAGAATAGAAGCGAGGGTAACACTTGACAAATAATTATTGATTAGTCTGTTTATATCCAGCCATATACCGTGGGCTAAACATTTCCCCATACGCTGGCAGTCTATAGTGTTTTTAATACAATTCGCGGCGTCCGTCTCCTCGCCCGCCGCGTCAAGCAGTTCCTTGAGGCTGAGCTTATCGAGGGGTTTTGCAAAGCAAAAACCTCCTCCAGGCCCCCGTACCGAGGTAACAATCCCCGCCTTTCTCAATTTAAAAAATATCTGTTCCAAAAACACGGACGAGATATTCTCCTTCTCCGATAATTGATTTATTGAGACCGGGGAACCGCCGTTACTCAGTTTTGCCAGGGCCAGGGACGCTCGTAGGGCGTAACGCCCTCTTGTGGTAATTCTCAACAAAATCCTCCATATATTTGACTATAATATTAATATATAAATACAAAAAGGGAAAGATTTTTTTAAGGATAACCAGCAATTTTACTTTTAAGAAATTTAACCGCGAAATAATGCTCTGCATCCCCCGCGTGAGCGGGTTCTTAGCGGGCTCTTGGGTATTACACCCGCGCATTCCAATAAAAGCGCTTAAAAATACATATAAAAAATCATACAAACTTGAGTAGTTACGGAAACTTCAAAAAAACTAAAAATAAATTGAATTTAAGACTTGAATATTTCTTTTTATTTGGTAATTATAGATATATATGTAATTTGAGAGTTATAGATTCTTGGAGATTGTACTTGTGATGCTATATATAATTTAAGGTTTAGGGCTCTCAAGCTAAAATTTTTTTTTGGAGGTTTTTTATGAAAAAGATACTGTTAGCCGGTATAATCGGGCTTCTCCTCTGCGTATCGGGTGTTTTTGCGGATCATCCGGGGGGATTGGGTATTGGTATCGTGGGCCGCGCTAATGTCGGATATCATTTAGGATTTGGTCCTGGATTGTCCTTAAAAGTATCATCCCTACCCGTTTATTGGGGGGTTAACTTAAGTATCGGGGATGGTTATTTTAATGTCGGCGTAACGGGCGATTATTATTTTTACGATAAATCCCTGGTTCCCGAGATTTTTATGGGGTGGTTTTTAGGAGTCGGCGGTTATGGCAACTTATACATCAGTGACGGCTTCTTAGGTTTACAGGCAGGTGCACGTGTCCCCATAGGGCTGAATTGGCTGCTTTTGAATAACTTTCTTGAAATTTTTATTGACGTTGCTCCTTCTTTAGGATTTCAAACATTTGATCCTTATTTTCCAGATTGGGGTTTTCCTTTCGAAATAGGTCTGCGCGTCTGGCTCTAAACTGTTCAGACGGTTCGCGGAGCCCCTAGGAGTTTGTTGCGCTTCGCGCATAAAACGGTATAAATATTCATAAATATGAATATTTATACCTTGCAAACTCCCAAAGGAGCCGCGTTAATCGGAATTTTTGCATGAAGGTGTGCCAAAGGCACACTGAGCAAAAATTCACCAAAGTCCCACAGGCTCCTAGGAGTTTGTGGGGGTCAAAATTCATCATTATTAGCCGGCCTCGTTATTCTCCGCCTAATTTTTGGATTTCTCTGATAAATTCCTCACTATTTTCAAAATGCCGGTATACCGAGGCAAAACGGATATAGGCCACCTTATCAAGAGCGCTCAGTTTTTCCAGAACCAAATTACCTACGACCGCACTGTCTATTTCGTGGTTTACCTTCCCCAGAATTGCTACCTTATCTTCAACATCGTTGATAAGACTTTCAATATTCATCTGGGAAATAGGCCGTTTTTCCAGAGCCCGCTCTACACCCCGCTCAATCTTGCTTCGGTCAAAAGGTTCCCGGCGTCCGTCACGCTTTATTACCATGAACTGTTTATCTTCCACCCGTTCATAGCTTGTAAACCGGAAGCCGCAACTATTACATTCCCGCCGCCGCCTGATAGCTTCTCCGCCGGCCAGGTTCCGGGACTCAACAACCTTATCATCTAAATTACCGCAATGTGGACAACGCATAATTTTTTATACCATGCAATGATTAATACTGCAATAGCCGTTTCGTCTTACCGTTAAAAAATGTACCGTCCCGCTCAAGCCTGTTCCCCCTATATTCTAAGTTACCAATAACTGGTATGCTAAAATCTGTTCACGGGACTTTTGATAGAGTTGGAAGCATTCCCGGAGGTATACGATGAAGATAGGTATAGACACCTTTGCCTGTAACGGCGGAAAATCAGGAGTCGGTGTTTATTTGACACAGATTTTAAAAAGAATCCCCCCGTCAGGGGCTTCTTTTGAGCTTTTCGGCTGGGGCTTTGACCGTTTTGCTTTCAGCGAAGCCGCGCCGAACATGGAATTTATCCCGCAATGTTTTATCAACGGCAGGACAGCCAACGCGCTTTGGCATATTTTTTCATATCCTCAGTTTGCAAAAAAAAGAAACTACAGCGCCTGTTTTTTTCCCGCCGCTCACAAGCAGTTGCCTGTTAGTTCCCCCTGTCCCTGTATAGGAACGGTTCATGATATAGCCTCGTACTGGGGCGCGCGGGAAACCAGGGAGCATCTGGGCGCTGTTATACGCCTAAGCCTTCCCCGCGCGGTTCGCCGCCTTGATCGTATTATTGCCGTATCAAATTGGGTAAAACAGGAATTGATTGAATTTGCCGGTATAAAGGAATCGTACATTGAAGTAATACCTGACGGCATAGATACTTCCGTCTTTTTTCAGAGGCCTCGGAACGATCAAAGCGTTGTACTTATCCAGCCTTTCAGTTTCCGCAGGCCCTATATACTCTATGTTTCCCGCATCGATCATCCGGTCAAGAATCATGTTAAATTAATAGAAGCGTTTGCTGTTTTTAAGGAACGGACCCGTTATCCCCACCGCTTGGTATTGGCGGGAAGCAATAATCACGGAGCGGAAAAGGTACTGCAAGCCGCCTATAGCAGCAAATACCGCGGGGATATCTTCTTTACCGGCCATTTTCCTGTAAAGAATCTTCCTGAATTGTATGCCGGAGCGGATATAGTAGTTATTCCTTCAATGTATGAAGGTTTCGGACTGGGAATCCTCGAAGCTATGGCTTCAGGCGTCCCTGTTGCCTGCGCCCATACCGCTTCGCTTCCCGAAGCCGCCGGCAACGCGGCGCTCTACTTTGATCCCAGAAATGTTGAAGAAATAGCCGAGCGTATGGTAACACTTACCACTAACCACGATGTCTACCGTGAATGCCGCCGGCTTGGGCTTGAACGCGCCCGGCTCTTTTCCTGGGATACTTGCGTCCAGCGGACCCTGGAAATTATTCAGGAAGTCGCGGACAAGTAAGAGGAATGAAGAAGAAAACAGCGGAGGCTCAAGACCTAAACTTGACCCAAACTTGAGAACGAAGAAATTTTACAACAAACTCCTAAGGCAACAGCACTTACTTTCAAGTTCTGAGAAATTACCAAAATTTAAGAATTTTAACCACAGACCTCACGTCAGACCAAAGGTCTGCAAACACGGACTTTTTGTTCGAACTCCCCGCTTT
>JAISQR010000126.1 GCA_031274035.1 Treponema sp.
GGGTCAAGAATAATGCTCTGCCTCCCCCGCGTGAGCGGGTTCTTGGGCTCGCCATTCTTTTTCTTCCCTTCGCGGTTGTTTTCTTTTCGTACATTTCGTGTTTAAAAGTAAAATTGCTGTACCATCAACGCGGGTACTTGACATTAAAATTGTTTTTGTATATAAAGCTATTAATATAGTTTCAAAATAAAATTTTGAAACCGCAATCTTGACGGTATTTAGATTGACAGGGGGTTGAATATGAAAACATACAGCTTTTCAAAAGTTTGTAAATGTTTTTCCGGTATATTAAATAATGTAGTAGAATTGGATCAGGCAGCTATAGGTAAAAAGATAAATATACAAATTTCAATTAAAAAAGACATTACCTTCATTATTATCCGCAATTGATGCTGGATCCGCAGTTGATGCTGATATTTTATCAAAAGAAATAGCAAATTAAGAGAATACAGGGAATATATAACAGAGCCTTTGGAATCTCATAAATAGTCTGAACGTTTATATGTATGTTCATTCTATCTATAATTATAGATTCCCCGGGCTGCCGTTTAATTCCACAGGCAATTTGGGGGAGTTTTATAGTTCCCTTTAATATTTTGGACCATCGCTAAGAAACTTTCGAGTTTTTGGATGTGTCCCTGGAAGGAGAGGCTTATGTCTAAAGAAGTTGACGAAATTACGGCGCGGGTTAAGGTGCTTCGGGAAATTGAGGAAATATCCGGAGAAACACTGGCCAAAGAACTGGGGTTTGATACGGCGGAGTATAACAGTTGGGAAGCAGGGGAGAAGGATTTTCCTATAGGGGCTCTTGTGGAGATTGCCGTCCGGTTTAAGGTTGATCTTACCGAGCTTATAAGCGGGCAGACGCCCAAGCTCAAAACCTACTGCATTACCCGCAAGGACGAAGCGCCAGAGGTAAGCAGGCGTCCTATGTATACCTACTGGAACCTGGCTTATAAGTTTCACCATAAAAAAGGGGAACCCTTCCTTGTTGAGGCAAGCCCCGATACCGAGGGAAAACCCCTTAGCCTGAATACCCATCCGGGGCAGGAGTTTGATTATGTACTGGAAGGTCGGCTTCTCATTTCTGTGGGCGGGCATGAAACGGAACTGGGACCTGGGGATTGTATCTACTACGATTCAAACGAGCCTCACGGTATGAAAGCTCTGGGCGGGCAGCGTACCCGTTTTCTGGCTATGGTCTTATAATCCAAAGGAGAGAAATATACATGAGTATAATGGCTGAACGGTATGTATCCAGACTGGATTTTGATTCTTATGAAGATTTTTACCAGAATTTTCAGGTTAAAATACCGGATAATTTTAATTTTGCCTACGATGTGATGGATGAGCTTGCAAAAGAAAAGCCTCAAGAACGGGCCCTAGTCTGGTGCGATGAAAAAGGGGCGGAAGCGAAATTTAGCTATGCCGATCTCAAGAGGCTTTCCGATCAGGCTGCTAATGTCCTAACCAATGCGGGGGTACGCAGGGGTTCGCCCGTCATGCTGATCCTTCAGCGGCGCTGGGAATACTGGCCTATCCTTCTGGCCTTGCATAAGATCGGAGCTATCGCTATACCTGCAACGCATCTCCTTACCACCAAGGATATAGTCTACCGCTGTACGGCTGCCGATGTTGAAGGGATCATCTGCGTGGACGATGAAAAGGTAATGCTGCGGATAGATGAAACAGAGGCAAAGCTGAAACGGAACCCCAATGCGGATGAGGCTTGCCGCCTTAAACTGAAGTTGTTTGTCCGTTCCTCTCATACCCCTGCGGATATGGATATTGCGGGCAGGGCGGCAAAAGCCTACGCCGATTCGGACGGCGAAAAGGGCGCTGCCGGCGCTTACTCACCCTGGCTGGATTTTAAGGCCCTGTTGGAAAAGGCCCCGTCTGATTTTGTCCGTCCTACAGAGGTAAATGTCAACGAGAACATTATGCTGCTTTACTTTACTTCGGGGACTACCGGCATGCCCAAGATGGTACAGCACAATTTTGCCTATCCCCTGGGGCACATCCTTACCGCCCAATACTGGCAGCGTGTCATCCCCGGCGGGCTCCACCTTACCGTTGCCGAAACCGGCTGGGCTAAAGCTGCTTGGGGGAAAATATACGGCCAGTGGCTTTGCGGTACAGGGGTCTTTGTCTACGATTTTGACCGTTTTGCCCCCACCGCTATGCTGAACATCATCTCCAAATATAAAATAACTACCTTTTGCGCGCCGCCGACTATTTACCGCTTCTTTATTAAGGAAGACCTGTCCAAGTACGATTTTTCCGCCCTTAAGAACTGTACCGTGGCGGGGGAGCCCCTTAACCCCGAGATATATGAACAGTTCAGGGAAGCGGCAGGCATCAAGCTGCGGGAATGTTACGGCCAAACCGAGCTTACCGTAACGGTCTGCACCTTCCCCTGGCTGGAACCTAAGCCCGGCTCTATGGGTAAGCCCTCTCCCGGGTACGATATAGACCTGCTGCGTGATGATGGATCTTCCTGCGGCATGGGCGAGGAAGGCCAGATAGTGGTACGCACCGATAAACGCAAGCCTGTGGGTATGTTCGGAGGCTATTACCGAGATCAAGAATTGACCGACAGTGTTTGGCAGAGTGATATCTACTATACCGGAGATGTAGCCTGGCGGGATGAAGACGGCTATCTTTGGTTTGTTGGCCGTGCCGATGACGTTATTAAAAGTTCAGGCTACCGCATAGGCCCCTTTGAGGTAGAAAGCGCCCTGCATGAACACCCGGCAGTGCTGGAGTGCGCTATTACCAGCGTTCCCGATCCCGACAGGGGCGCGGTGGTCAAGGCTACCGTAGTTCTTGCTAAGGGCTGGGTTGCATCCGATGCATTAAAACTGGAACTTCAGAACCACGTTAAGAAGATCACCGCGCCCTACAAGTACCCCCGTATCGTGGAATTCGTTACCGAACTTCCCAAAACCATCAGCGGCAAGATACGCCGCGTCCAGATTCGCGAAGAAGACGGGGTTAATTGAAAGGGAAACTATGTGTAAAAATTTGAAGAGTGAAGAGTGAAATTGGGGGGTGAGAATTTGTAACTACTCAGGTTGTAAGCGGGGGATAGCGGATGCCGCGGAAACTACGGTTTCCGGTTGTACTTGCGGATTTTTTGCTCAGTGTGCATTTGGCACATAATTATGCAAAAAATCCCGATCAATGGGCATGCTGTGCTTTTCGAGCATTCGGAATTTGTAAATAACGCCGCACCTGAGTAGTTACGAGAATTTCACGCTCTCAATATTCCTTTACTCTTCAAATTTTGTTATTTCCTGTTTGTCATGCTTGTGGATTATCACCGGAAAATTGTAAACTTTAGGGAAGCGCTACAGATTCCGGCTGTTACAGCGCCAACCCTTCATCTACCGGAATGATAGCTCCGTTGACATGTTCATTTTCCAGCACGGCAAGAGCCATCCGTGCGCTGTCTTCCGGATTAAGAGCCTTCCCTCCGGGACTCAGCCTGCGGTTGTATGCTCTTGCCTCTCCGTCTGTATATTCGGTATCGGTCAGTCCGGGGCAGATTACATTGCAGGTAACACCATAGGGCCCCGCCGTCTTCGCTACAGATTTGGACAGAACCCCCAGCCCTGTTTTAGCGGCTGAATATGCCGCAGTCGTACTAAATCCCCTCAGTGTATCGGTATTGGACCCCCCAAAAAGAAGAATCCTTCCCCATCTCTTATTTATCATACTGCTAATTACGAGAGAAATCAGAATTCCTGGAAAAATCAGATTATTTTTTATCAAATAATGCCAATCCCCGCTGTTCATTTCCCCGATAGGTTTCCGGCGGAAGGGCCCCCATGCACAAACAAGTATATCAGGACAGAGGTTTCCCCCGGTATTGCCGGCCCCGGATAAGGCGGAGGCCGCTGTCCCGCTATGCTTTCCAAACAGACCCGCCGCCAGACCCAGTACAGCTTCGGCTGCCCCGTCCCCGTCCGCCGGATAGAGGAAGCCTTCCGTCCGTCCTCCGGCCTTTCGTATAGCCGCAAGCGTGGATTCAAGCCGTTCTTGTGAGGAACCTCCATGTACTACAACTAAGGCGCTCTGTTTCGCAAGCCCCAGTGCAAGCTCACGGCCTATACCCCCGGTCCCGCCGATGACAAGGGCTTTTTTACCGGTAAATTTCTCTATCATGCTTTAATTATATACGTTTTTAGATTATTATTGATAGAAATATGCGTTTAGAAGATATTGTAATTATCCTTGTTAAGCCGGGGGAGGCAGGGAATATAGGGGCGGCCTGCCGGGCCATGAAGAATATGGGTCTTATCCGGCTGCGGTTGGTAAGTCCGCAAGGCGGGGGCCTCAATCAGGAAGTGATCCGTACAAGGGCCGTACATGCGGCGGATCTGTGGGACCATGCGGAAATCTTTGAAACCCTGCCGGAGGCCGCGGCGGACTGTTCCCTGGTCATTGGAACAACCCGCCGCCGGGGGCACAGACGCAAGGCTCATACACTGCCGCCTGTTGCATTGGCGCGTTTCCTCAAAAAACAAAACGGCCGGGCTGCCTTGGTCTTTGGCAATGAGCGTACCGGCCTTGAAGACGGCGAACTTGCCTGTTGCAGTCTGGCTTCGCACATTCCCGCGGACAGCGCATTCCCGTCCCTCAATCTTTCTCATGCCGTACAGATATACTGTTATGAACTATACCGCAACCTTACCCCATCCGCGGGAGAAGCGGTAGCAGGTCAATGGATACCCCTTGATCAGACCGGCATCCGCGATTTAACTTTGCAGGTAACGAATTCCCTGGAATCCCTGGGCTTTTACAAACAGCGGGGCAGACAGGATCAGGAATGTTTTTTCCGTGATATTTTTTCCCGCGCCGGTATTACCGAGGGGGAAGCCCGCTATATGCGGGATATTTTCGCCAAGGCAGCCAGGCTTGCGTTAAAAGGAACTTCTTAAATTCCGCAAGGTATAAATTTGCAATAAATTGCAAATTTATACGATTTTTTGGCCAAGCCCCACAAACTCCTGCGGCCTGTACCGGGCCTACGCCGTGAGGAATATATTCCGTCAACACGCCGCCGCGTGAATTCTCTTGGCGGCGGCCTGAAGGCTTCATTCACAGCTATCGCCTTTGCCGGGCCTACGCCGTGAGGAATATATTCCGTCAACACGCCGCCGCGTGAATTCTCTTGGCGGGTACGGGGTTAAAATTTTTCACTTGCGGTAGTTTCTCAAAGATAAAAGTAAAACCACTACCTCGCGTAAAGCGAGGTAGTTCAGCCCTGCTTTATATCGCAAGTCCGGCTTCTGCGGGGGAATTACCGTATGTAGGCCCCAGGTAGCCGCGCGGAATAGGCGCGGGACGCTCAAAGGTGGAAGTCATCTTGTAGAACTGTTTTGCCTCGCTGCTCTTGTAAAGACCAAGGAGCAGTTCCAGACCGTGAAAGGCCATTTCCTTGCTGGTCCGTGGTTTACGCCCCTTACGCAGAGCCCAGGCAAGTTCCGCAGGCCCTATACCGCGGCTGTTATCCGTATAGGCATGGGTAGGCGGCAGGGCTGTAGGTTCGGTCTGGCCTTTGAGGATAACCTGCACATCACCGCCGAAACGATTAGGATCGGGCATGTAGAGGATGCCTTCGGTTCCGTATACAACTATCTGGGGCTTCTCGTTTCCTATGCTGTTGGAATTGAAGTGCAGAGCGCCGTACACACCGCTCTTAAAGCGGAAGCTGCCGACCACCAGATTCTCTGCCTCAAGCCGGTACTTTTCGCCGAAATCTTCCTTATTTGGAAAGAAATGCGTCCTTTCCGGGCGTATCGTTTCCACAAAACCCGAGACATCCGTAACCGGCCCCAGAATAGAAAGCATAGCTGTCAGGTAGTAGACGCCTACATCGAGCCCTATACCTCCGCCGGGTCCGGTAGTAAAGGGGAAACGTTCCGCAAGAAGCCCTGCATCGCGGTTAAGGGTCGCATGTACCGAGGTAATATCACCGATAAGGCCCGAATCCAGATAAAAACGCGCCGTCTGTATTGCCTGGCCCATAAAAGTATCGGGTGCGTTTCCATAGAGAACGCCCTTTTTATCCGCAAGGTCTACCAGTTTTCTTCCCTCTTCGATAGAAAGATCAATCGGCTTTTCGGAGTAAACATGTTTACCCGCTTCCAGGCACTGGCTAACCACAAGGTGATGAGCGGTAGGATAGGTAAGATTCACCACCAGCTCTATACTCTTGTCGTTCAGTATCTCTTCAATAGACATCTGCTTAATATTGAACTGGGCAGCCCTCTTCTCCATCCGCTCCGGGATAATATCACAACAACCGGCCACATCAATAATCTCGAAAATACTGGTCATGTTCTTTAAATAGATTTCACTGATAACCCCGCAGCCTACGACAGCGGTTTTTACCTTCTTTAGTTCCATAAATAACCTTCCTTAAAATAATTTTTGGGGGCCTTTAAAAACTTTAGTTTTTAAAGATATTCTTACTCTGTGGAGAAAATTGTATTTGTGTATATATAAAGAATCAGCAAATTTCTCCGCGGCATCTCTAAAAAAACAACCGGTGTGTTTAGAAGCGCCCCCTTAATTTATTATATCCTATGATTAATTATTTGTATATTCCCTTCTTGGTTTCGCAATTAATTTAGAATTTTACAGACGAGACATTGGCAGCTACTCAGGAACAAAAGGAGTCTGCTCTTTTTGTTCCCACAAACTCCTAAAGCATGCCCATTGATCGGGATTTTTTGCATATTCATGCAAAAAATCCACAAGTGCAACAGGCTGCTAGGGCGCGGTAACAGGTTGGGTAAAGCGCATGCCTTCTTATTTTATATAAAAAAGTTTATATTTTAACCATGACGGTTAAACGGGTTTTCCTTACCAGTCTGATGTTTTACCTGGGTATATGGCTTTTCGGCCTATCCGGTTTTTCAGAGGACAGAATTGAAGAGTTGGAGGGGAAGGGGCTGCACATACGGACTAATCCGGCGGGCGCTAAGGTTTTTATAGACGGTATAGAACGAGGAAACAGCCCCCTTATCCTGGAAAATATAGAGCAGGGCATTTATAATATCCGGCTTGAAAAAGAGGGCTATAAGGCACGGCGCTTTCGGGCACGGGTGCATGACGGAAGCCGCCTTTTCATCTCTATAGAGATGGAAGAGGCCCAGGGGAAGGTACTGCTGTCCGTTAAACCTGCCGCCGGAAGTCCGCCTAAAGATAAGCTGGCCTGGAACCCGGTAGTAATAGCGGACGGAAAGCAGGTTTTCGATTCCGCTGTTACCCTTCAAACAGGCTTTAGAACCTTCCGCGCCAGTTCCTTTGGATGGGAAGACGCCTCGGAGACGGTATTTATTGCCGAAGATTCGATTCAGAGTCTGAACCTGGAACTAAAGCCGGCTCAGTTCCGCCTAAGCAGCGGGCGTCTCCGGCGGAATCGCTTTAACCCCGATAACGCAGGCGCTCTGGGCATAGCGGAGATCAATTTTGAGGTATCCGCTCCGGGAACCGGCAGTATGAGTGTTTTTGATAGTACAGGAGAAATGATTCTTTCTCGAAATCTGCCGGTCTTTCAGACCTGGTCCCAGCATACATCATGGAATGGCAGAAAAGCGGATGGGACAAGGGCGCCTGACGGCGCCTACCAGGTAAAGATAAGCGCCCAATCTATCCCCTGGGACGATACTCTGCCGCGGGAGCAGAGTATCAGTCTTGAAGTAGCGGTAGATTCTTCGGTTAACATCTACCCTTTAAGCATAGCAGGCGGTATACCCGGTCTTATCTTTGCTCCGGTTCCCGGTATACTTCCGCCTGGGGCCTTCCAGATTGAAGCGGCCTTTATTGCGGGGGCTCTGCCGGTACGCAGAAGCACTGACGGCGGTACCGGCATTGAAACATTCAGGCAATTTCCCTTTGCCGTTGGATTCCGCTTCTCCGTTACAGAGCAGGTTGAGATTAGCGCCGAAGCGGACATAGGCGCTTTTCTGGACAGAGATTCGGTCTGGGGTCTTTCCGGTTCCGCCAAATGGCTTATCTTAAACCCCCAGAAGACCGGCTTTACAGGCTTGGCCGCGGGTATGTACGGCGCATGGTCTAACGGCGAAACCGCTTCGCCGTTTTTGCCGGGAAACAGTACAGGCTTATTCCTTCCTCTGTCCTTTCGGCTTTCTCCTGCCTTTTTCCTGCTTTTAAGCCCCGTTTTTTTTCTGGACCTGTGCAATACCGAAGATATCTTCCTTAATGCCAGGTTAGCGGCGGGCATCCATTTCTACCGGTCTTTTATTACCGGCGGCCTCTCGGTAAGCCTGGAACACCGTTTAACCGGCGCCGGAGAATTTTCCCCCGTCCTGCATGCGGGCGCCGAATTGAAGTATTTCCCGCCGCCGTCCAACCTGGTTTTTACCTTGACGGGCGGCGTTCTTCTGGAGGATAAGATTTTAGGGGGCTTTGGAGGACTGGGCCTGGGTTTAATATTCTAAGGATTACATCATTCCCGCAGTATCTCTTCGCGGTCAGCCAGGATAATATCCAGATTAAGGGCTTTGCGGTTCCGTATGATCTCTACCTTGATCTTTTCACCTGGTTTGTTGTCCTCTAATGCGGAATAGAGATCGGCCAGGGTTTCGGTTTTCATACCGTCTACGGAGGTGATAATATCGCCGCCTAAGTATATCACGCTGGAACCGTAACGTACCGGCTCGCTGCCGGCTGCAAGGCCGGCTTTTTCGGCAGGACCGTTGCGCCTCACCCGGGAAACAAGGAGCCCTGCTTTTACCGGCAGTTTGGCGTACTGGACAAGATCGGGGAAGAGCTGCACTACCGTTGCATCAATCCAGCCCCGGCGGACCTTGCCGTAACGGATAAGCTCTGTTACGACCCGCTTTGCGGTGTTTACCGGTACGGCAAAACCAATGCCCACCGATCCGCCTGAAGGCGAACGGATCAGGGTATTGATGCCTATCATGCGGCCCTGGGTATCCAGCAGAGGCCCGCCTGAATTGCCGGGGTTGATGGATGCATCGGTCTGTATCATATCGCGGATAATGTGCTGCCGTGAAGTCTGTATGGGGCGGCCCAGGCCGGAGACTATACCCACGGTAAGCGTGCGTTCAAAGCCGAAGGGGTTCCCTATGGCAAGCACCTTCTGCCCTACTTTTAGATTGTCGGAACTGCCGTAAGGTATAGTTCTGAGTTCCATGCTCTTGGGCGGATCGAATTTAAGCACAGCAATATCGTTTTCAGGATCGGTACCCGCGACGCTTCCTTCAAAACGGCTTCCGTCCGCAAGGTTGATAAAAACCTTGTAGGCATTCTGAATGACATGGTTGTTGGTAAGCACATAGCCCTGTGCGTCTATAATAGAACCCGAACCGGATCCGCCCTCCTGGGGCACCGGTTCCAGGAACCAGTTGATAGCAACGGTTTCTGTGGTAATATTTACTACCGCTGCGTTGAGCCGCTCGTAAATCGAGATATTCTCCCGTTCATCCTCGTTATACGCGCTCATATCCGCCGTGTTTATCTGCGGGCCAATAGTGTAATCCTGGAATAGCTCTACCGGTTCAGCCGATTTCGGCGCGTCCGCCTTAGCATTGAACGCGGTTTTCTGGACCGCTCCGGCTTCCCCTGGCTTGAGCGCACCGAAATATATAAGGCCAACCGCAACAAGCGCAGTGATAATAACACCGGTAAGCGAAAAAAAGATGACCTGTTCACGGCTGTAAAGTTTCATCTTTGTATCCTCCATAAATATAAATGTAAAGGGATAAGGAAGAATGAGCAATAGGTTTGAATGGATGGTTACGATTTTGCAGCAGGTCCCTATGACTGCTAAGGCAGGAAGCGGGCCGCCAAGAGGGAAGCATCGAAACTTAGAGATAAAAATCACAGACCTGAGTAGTTGCAAAAAATCTTCAATAAGAAAGGCTGGGAGTTTGTTGCGCTTCGCGCATAAAACGGTATAAATATTCATATTTATGAATGTTTATACCTTGCAAACTCCGAAAGCATGCCTATTGATCGGGATTTTTTGCATGAATATGCAAAAAATCCACAAGCGCAACAGGCTCCTAGGGCCGCTTTTCCCGGACCTTTGGTCCGCTGCTCCCGGCCTTCGGGATATACACCTGTTTGACCGCGGGCGCCCGGTATAACCCGCTTTTCAGCCGGTCTGCCAGCTTCTGTAAATTCTCCCACAAGTTCCGCTCATATTCTTGGGCTTCTACTCCGTCTATCCCCACTGCCCCATCTTTCCTTGTCAGTTCCCACATGCAGTACATCCACTCCACATCAGTGTGGTCCGCTCGAACCTTCGGTACGACGCCTTTCCAGATGAGGTGTATTGGATTTCTCCTCTGGTCTCATAAGGTTATGCTGAAAGGTTTCTCCTATTTCCTCCTTTCACGAACTTTCGTGTCGCAATGTGGTTTTCTTCTTAATTCTTTCTTTTTTAACTTGCTGATATTGGTTTTAAAGGTATTTCAGTAGTTGAAAAAAGTAAATGCCGTTGCCTTGAACTATTCGACGGATTGAGATTTTCTCGTTAGGTACGCTATACTACAGTATCATGAAGCTGTCCTGTCCCTGTATGTGTCTTTTATCATTTTTCCTTATCTGTTCCTGTAAAGAAGAGATACCGGTCGATTATCTTACTCTGGATCTTACCGAATACCAGGCCGTTCCCGCGGGCGCCGCGGAGGGCCCCCCTTATGCGGAGACCGCGTTCCTCCTGTCCCTGCTTGGGGAGGAAGCCTTGCGGGACCTGGGCCTGCGTATGCCTGCCGCGGACGAAGCGGCAGGCGGGGGGCAGGACGCGGAAGCCCGGACGGGAACGGGCATATGTATAGAGGTGTTTTCTTATTGGGGAGGCGAAGAACCGCCGGACGGTATAGTCATTTCCCGTGTCTGGTATGTTCCGGCTTCAGATCCGCTGGAAAGGCGGGTGGAGACAAGTCTTGACGCCTGTATTTCCGGTTCCGAGGTTCTTATTCCCCTGCAAACCCTGGCGCCTCCCCTGGTTGCCCTGAAAATAGACGGCCTTTCCGCAGGCGACGAGCGCTATCCCCTGGTGCGTACCGTGTCTTGCAGGGTGCGGCAGGAAATTCCTTCGCCCGATAGGGGTTCTCAGGGTTCCGGTGGGAAGAAGATCGGCGTCGGCGCTCTTAACAAGATTCGCGAACGTATTGCTGCAAGGGCCGCCGGGCTTGAAGGTCTTCTAATTGGAGCGCAAAAAAACCTTATTGAAGAGAGACCGCGTATTTTCTGGGTGTGTTCAGGCGGCGACCTGATGCTGGATAGGGGGGCCGCCGGGATTCTCTTGCGGGAAGGACCGGAAGGTATTTTGGGAGAAACCGCGGCGTTCATCTCGCAGGCCGATCTGTCCCTGGTAAACCTGGAGGGAGCGGTAAGCAGCAGGGGGGTTAAAACGCCTAAGTCCTTTAACTTCCGGTTTGATCCTAAAATCGTACCTGCACTGAAGAATGCGGGAATAGACGCGGTTCTTCTGGCCAATAATCACAGCTTTGATTATGGGGAAACGGCCTTTCTCGATACGCTTCAAAACTTAAAGGACGGCAGGATTGGTATTTTAGGCGTAGGACTGAATGATGATGAGGCGTCCACGCCTTTTCTGTTTGAAAACGAGGCAGGCAGCGCCCGGTGTTTCGGCATTGCTTCCTTCCCACGGGAGTGGAATGGCTGGGACGGCCTGAGCGTAGCCGCCCTGCCCGATAAGGCCGGTATACTCCACGCAAGAAAGGGCGGCGGGGAAAAGCTCAAAGCCCGCTTCTCCATGGATGACGATACCCTGGATATAGTCCTTTTTCACGGCGGCGTTGAATGGTCAACGAGTCCCAATACTTCTACACGGGAGTTTTATACGGACCTTGCTCAAGCAGGTGCGGACCTGATCATAGGCTCACATCCCCATGTAGTGCAGGGCTTTGAGTGGATTGCGGGAAAGCCTGTTTTTTGGTCCTTGGGAAACTATGTTTTCGGCGGTATGGAGAACACCATCGGCGGAGAGGAAGGGCTCTTTGTACGCATGGGCTTCTCAGGGAAGAGCCTGGTCTACTTTGAACCCTATGCCCTCCGCCTGACCCATACTAAAACCAGCATAGCGCCGCGCGAAAACCTGGAGACCTTCTACACACGCAGTACGGAGCTGAGAGAGGCGAATTACTAAACGCCGAAGATACGGGTTGCTTCGTCCCTTACCTGGTCGATTATAGACTGATAGTTCTCTTTAAGGGCGTTCATGTTCTGGTTGTAAAAGGCGATGAATTCCGGATCCTGGAAGGGATCGATCTGTACGCTGCGGCCCAGACGCCGCGACAATTCTTCTTCCTTTTGGCGCAGCTTGGGCGTGTACTGCCTCCGTATGGCCTCGTCGTAATGGGCGGCTTCTTCCAGATAGCGGGCCAGGGCATCTTTGAGCCGCCGGTACAGACTGGTGAACTGCGAATTACCAATGATAAGCTGAAGGCCCTTTCCTATAGCGTCAATACGCTTCTTGTCATCATCGGAGGCGGGGAGGGCTATCTGGGAAACTAAAACCTCGAAGATGCCCTGTTTTAATGCAGCTTGGTCTGTTTTGGCGGTTTTCTTTATGGCATCTTCAAGATTAACAGGGTTGTTTTCGCTTGAAGAAGAAGCCCCAAGGTATTCATTTGCCAGCTTCTTGCCCTGCTGCCGCAATTCATATTGATTGATGCTGGACTTGTCAATCTTAACTGCTTCTGTCCGTTCCAGTGCAATTTCAAGTGCGCTCTTTATCCGGCCCATGGTGCTATACTCCTTTAAAACCCGCGGCATATTACCGCGTATATTTAAATATTATAGAAAATTTTATATAGAAAATCAACAACCCAGGCAAGCCCGCGGGCAGCGGCGTTACTTTTTCATAAGGAAGCAGGTGTGATATAATAAGCCATCACAATTCCTTGGAAGGGAATGATGAAGGCGATAAGCATACAGGATATGGCGCGGGTGGTAGATTATCTGGATAAGATAAACGATCCGCGGCGAACGGCATACGGGAATATCCGGCACAAACTGATAGATATCATCGTCATAGCCTTTACGTCGGTACTATGCGGTTATGAAGATTATGAGGATATGGAGGAATTCGGGCGGTTAAAGCTAGGAGTTTGCGGGGCTTTGCCCAAAAATTGTATAAATTTGCAATTTATTGCAAATTTATACCTTGCAAACTCCCAAAGGAGCCCCGTTAATCGGAATTTTTGCATGAATATGCAAAAATTCACCAAAGTCCCACAGGCTCCTA
>JAISQR010000135.1 GCA_031274035.1 Treponema sp.
TCGACTTTCTTGAGGAATCCAGGGAGATAGACTTCGGGATCACTGCGGAAATACATCCGCTCCTGTTGAACGTAAGTCCCGCCGAGATCGACATTCTGCTGAAGCCGGAACGGAAAAAGCTGGAGATACGCGGAAAAAGTCTGACCAAATCCGGTCCGGTACTGAAAAACGAGATTCCCATACGGACTTTTTTCAGGTGGGATGAGCGAAAACCCGGCTTTTTCGAGTTAGACCGCGTTGCACACTGTGGAAACGCCACGAAAGGCCAGTTTTGCTGGACCCTTACCGCCACTGACGTCTATTCCGGCTGGACCGAGGAGCGCGTATTGCTGAATAACGCCCATTTTTGGACCAAACAGGCCGCCGCCGACATCCATTCAGCCCTCCCGTTCCCGATGTACGGCATTGATACCGATAATGGCGGGGAATTTATCAAGACCCAACTGCTCCAATGGTGTAATGATAACCAGATACAGTTCACCAGGGGTCGCCCCTACCGTAAGAACGATAACTGCTTGCGGACCTCTGGTCCGAGTTGAACAGAAAAACGGCGACGTTGTACGGAAAACAGTGGGGTATTTCCGTTACGACATACCGCCTGAGCTTGATGCCCTCGCGGAGGTATACCGTTACCGGTGTCCGCTCAACAATTATTTTTACCCTTCAATCAAGATTACCTGCAAAATCCGCCTTGAGAATGGCCGTTACAAAAAGGTCTTTTGCCTAACCAAAAACGCCTTACCAGAGGATGCTTGAGTCGGAGGATGTCAGCGATGAAGTCAAGGCGGAACTGAAAAAGCGGGCAGCATCGTATAACCCCGTGGCGCTCAAAATAGCCATGGACAAAACACGGAACCACCTCTTGCGGATAACCTGCGAAAAGGCTAAGGTATTAAACACCTCCGGTCAGGAGGTTTCGGCTAGATTTTAGTTCCTGGTTTTACCCACCTTTTCGGCTAGAAAAATTATTAGGCAATGCGGACGCTTGACAAAAATTCGCTTGGTTGATACGATTAAATATCAAAAGGTAAAAACAGCCGCCGGTAGTTAGAGATATTCCCCGGTTGTGTAATGGTAGCACGGCAGACTCTGGATCTGCTTGTGGGGGTTCGAATCCTCCCTGGGGAAAAAGCTAAGTCCTTATCCTGTAAGGAATTAGCAAAACGGATTTTTCCAAAATCTTTAAGTTGTGTAGTACCGTGCACTTAACGTGTATTTATCCTTTACGGGAAGGTGCTATAACTATGTCCAGACCTCTAAAACCGTTTACTACGCCGTGGCGTAAATACACAAAGACTTTCCAGTTAACCCTCGATGTATCATGCGGATTACCCATGCGCGTCTGCCTAGAATGGCGGCGCCAGAGGTTCCCGGATGCCCTGGCCCAATACCGGACCCCCAAACGCACGGTCGATGCGGAGGCCGGCGCCTATGCCCTCATCCAGTACCTCAAAAATGAACTGGAGAAGGATAATGCCAGTCATCTTCATACCGATGACATAACCGTAGGGAAATGGCTTGAAAAGTTCACCCGGATTGAGACAAGTCCCCGGACAGCCCGAAACGCGGCCAGAAACCGCCCCTATTCGGTGGATACCATTGACTTATACAAGGGCTATTATGATGTCCACATCAAGGAAGACCCCATTGTAAACTACAAAATGTCGGAACTCGAAGAACAGGATATGCTTGAATTCAGTAACAGAATGTCCCTCCGGAAGAAGAAAACAAAGGGAAAAAAGGAAGGCGAGCCTTTGGGCGGCACCCGGGCCTTTGCCGGTATTAACCAGCGTATTGCCCGCGACGGCCTTGATCCGGGCATTTTGTTCCTTAGTGGTCCTATAGTTAAGGGGCAGTACAATGGCGCAGGCTACGAGGAAAACGATGTAGGAGGGCAGCCCGATAAAGAGGGATGCCAGCAGTACGAGGGTTATAACCATATTCACCCAGAATAATTTGGGACGCCGCAGCGCCCTTTCCGCATCGCTTATCTTTATTTGCCCAAAACCGGCATCCGAGGCCGGTATAAATTCCCCGCGCTTCTGTTCCGCTTTTGAAGCCAGGTAAAGGATCGCAAAACTGAGCAGTACCGCGATTATATGAATAGGCAGTATTTTCCCGTAAATGTCCATGACATCCATATTGAGGACTACGGCCGCACGGGGAATCGGCCCCGCCCAGGGCAGAAGATTCATGACGGCCACCACAGTGTTAAAAATCAGGGGCATCATGGTGCGGCTTATTTTGAGCTTGTCAAACACAATCAGCATAGGGGGCACGGTAACCATCAGGGTGGTGAGGCCCTGGCCGTCCAGGTGGGTGATCATACCAATTACCGCGGTAATAGCCACTACGCTGAACACGCTTTTGCCGATAATTCTGCTTTTCATCAAAGCGTTGATAATCGGCTCAAAGAGGCCCGCGTCGGACATAATCCCAAAATAAATTGAGGCAAATATAAACAAAGCCGCGATTACCAATACGTCGCTGATGCCCGCATGCATAAACTCCATGGTGTTTTCAAAGCCCGTACCGATGACCAGCGCGACGATGAGGGGCGCCAATGCCATGATATTACCCGGCAGAAAATTTGATTTTAGAAGGAGGATCAGGATAATCGCCAATAGTAAAACAGTTGCAGCAACTAACATACTCATAACTCCTGTTACGCCGCGTAGGCGGCGAATTTAATTTAAGCCATAGGGCTTAAACCTCTGCTTCCGTAAGGCGGATGTACTGTTGCCCGGTGTGCATGTCGTTTTCGTATTTATGCCCGGAAGGTTTTGGCCGCGGATAGGAAAACTTAAGCACCCTAAGACTGTCAATGTAAAATACCTTGACGCTTTCGCTTTTCACCTGATACATCTGTGCAACCTTTTCTTTTGAAATATTGGGAGAGTTTTTTATTGTTTGGTATGAAGCGTCATCGTCGCAAAAAATCTCGATGGTCGCCCAAAAAGGCCCCGCGTTTTTTGAACGCACATACCGGGCAATATCTTTTACCTGCGCCATGTTAAGCCTCCCTTGTTTTGACATCAGTATTGACATCGACATATTCAAAACGTATCAATTCCAATGGGTCATCCACATCGACCACATGATACAACTTAAACTCGTAGGTAGCGCCGCGAGGGCAGTCCACCGGGGAGAAGGGAAACGCAAAACTGGGCAGCTGCTCATGAGCGCCGGATGTCATGTCAAAGTCTGCGGGAAAGTGCAGCAAAAACGGGTTAAACACCTTGGCCACCTGGGTTGCCAGTTCCTGGGTCTTTGCCGTCACCGTAAGCAGCATACCGATTTCTCTGGGCGGCGGCGTGCCCTCCGGAACCGGCCCGTCAATAACGGCGTTGTATCCGTAGGCTTTGAAGTTGAACGAATAGTCGTCATGGGGAATCCCCAGTTTTTTGATGTACTTTTCCGCATGGCCGGAGATATTGCGGATCCACTTTTCCGGGTCCGCCATCACCTTGCGGTTGGCAATTCCCACCAGGCTGATATTCTGATACCCTGCGCAGGCCGCCCCCTCCAGTTTCATGGTGTACTGTTTGGCAGGGCAAAACTTTGAGCCGGTGACATACGTTGAGTATGCGTCTTTCTGGGTGTATACCGCATCCTGGGTAAGCATAGTCCCCGAAGGTTCGGTCAGCCGGTAGGGATCCACGTTCTCGTACAACAGATGGGCGGAAACCGTATAGGGTGTGCAGTGGGTATTGGGAAGCAGGGGCGTTACCAGAAAGCCCTTTTCGTCCACCGTCAGGAACACTCCCAATCCGTCTTCGTTATCAGCGCATTGGGCGCCGCACTCCACCGTTTTGCCCCCGTGCCAGGCCGCCGCCGGGTCGCAGCCCTTTAACAGGGGCAGCGCCGCAATGATGGCTGTGTCGGTGGCCCTGCCGCAGAGTACCACATCGGCGCCGTTTTTGAAGGCTTCGATAAAAGGCTCCGCCCCCATGACGGCGACTATATTGCCGCATTCGTCAAAGGTTTCCCGGGTGATTTCCGGCGCGCCCTCAAGGGCGTGAATTTTCCCCTCGTCCCACTTTTTTTTCAGCGTTTCGGCCTTCTGCTGGGAATACACCTTGGCGATTTTAGCGGTAAATCCTTCTTCCCGGCAAATCTCCAGAACAATATCCGTGCATTCGTCCACCATATTGTCCGTTCCGCAGGTACCGCAGCTTCCCACAAACAGGGGTATACCCGTCTTTTTTGCGCCGGTGAGGCAGATTCTCAAATCGTTTTTCAACATCCTCCGTCCGTATTTGCACATTCCGCCGGCCAGATACGCCGGCCCCGAATCGGTTGAACCCGCGTCAACGGCGATCACATCAGGTCCCATGGCTATCCCGTTGTCAAAGGCTTCCTGGTTGATACCGCCGCCCAAGCTGCCGATGGGCATAAGCACTTTACAGATATTCATACCATCCTCCTTTAGAACTGTTTACATCTCATGAACTTAGTATAAACAGACTCTTGACTATTTGTAAAATACTATTTATACAATACAAGCAATAGGTTTTTTACTATTGAAAGGAGAGGATTTCCCAAAACTTCAGTTTTGGGAAATCTACCTTAGATTTATGGGAAAAAGCGGGCTTCAAGCCGCTTTTTCCAGAGCCTTTCACAAAACTAACCGAGTTTTGGGAAAGGCTCGGGAGAATGAAAACAATGACCGACCGGCAGTTGGAGTATATCTTGGCTATCGCGAAAGAGGGCAACATTACCAACGCTGCTCAAAAATTGAATATCAGCCAGCCCTCGCTGAGCAATTTGCTGGCCGCCGTGGAGCGGGATATTGGGGCGAAGATTTTCGACCGCAGCCTTTCGCCGCTAAAGCTGACCTATGAAGGGGAAAAATACGTGGAGGCGGCGGAAAAAATACTCTCCACCTATAACGATCTCCGGCATCAGGTTGAGGATAG
The DNA here is from genome assembly GCA_031274035.1 of Treponema sp. Taxonomy (GTDB): domain Bacteria; phylum Spirochaetota; class Spirochaetia; order Treponematales; family Breznakiellaceae; genus JAISNI01. The sequence goes on from JAISQR010000135.1 coordinate 4,920, forward strand.
TAAAGATCCCTCAAAAGGGCGCTTGAGTATTGGCTGCGGCCCTCATCTGTCCTCTATTTTGATACCGGCAATCCTGCCCGTCTTGATTCAGCAATACCCCGGTGTAGAGTATGAGCTGACCGAAAATCCTCCTGCAATTATGAGAGATCAATTGCTGTCGGGGATGCTTGACGTGGTATTTAGCACAAGGATGCTGAAACACAGCGCGGTGGAGTGCAGAAATTTGTATCGGGAAGAAATGGTGCTGCTTGCGCCGCAAGGCATTCATCCGGAAACTTCTGTTCGCTCAAACAAATTGTATCCCGTTGCCCATCTGCAAAGTCTGGGAAACGTACCCTTTGTCCTTATGAAGAGTCATCACCAATTACGGATTTTGGCGGAACAAATCTTTGCAAAAGCCGGCTTTGTTCCCACCATCATTCTGGAAACCGATAATTGGGAAACCTGCTTCCGCATGGTGGAATCGGGTATCGCCCTGACGATTCTGCCCGCGGATGCGCGCAGGGATATTACAAGCGAAAAGGTTCAAA
>JAISQR010000165.1 GCA_031274035.1 Treponema sp.
CCCCCTATATGTACACAAGCGCTAAGTAGTAATAATACAATCCACACAATCAACTTTTCTCAGGTTCCAAGTACAGGCGTTTGTCTGTATAAAAATATTTTTGGAGGATAGAACGATGAAAAAATGTTTTTTTGCAGGTGTTTTGCTTTCCCTCTGCGCCTTCCTGGTATTCGCGGGAGGCGGACAGCAGGGCGGCGGCGGATCTTCCGCTGCGCCGGCGGCAACCGGGGTAGTGGGGAATACCCTAAAGTACGACCTCAGCGCACCGGTGAACGGCGGGAAAAATATTACCCTTGAATTTTGGTCGGAAAGTAGATTTGAGCGGGTATATACGGAACTGGCGGCGGGTTACATGAGGGTTCATCCCAATGTAAAGATCAATCTTACCTACTTCGGTGATGAGATGCTTGATAAGCTGGCTCCGGCTCTGCAGACCCGTACCGGACCCGATGTTACCTATTACCACAACGAATGGGACGGGGTTATTCTTCCCTTTGTGCATCCCTACCCGGAGGATGTTCTTCCCCTGTCGGCTCTCCGGGCCGATTTTAACCTGATAGATTCCCATATTCAAAATGACGGAAAGCTTTATTACTTTGACATGGGCATCATGACCTCGGGGATCTTCTATAATAAAAAGATGTGGCGGGAAGCAGGGTTAACCGACGCGGATATTCCCGCTTCCTGGGATCAGCTTGTTACGGTGGCTAAGAAACTCACCCAATATGATAATGCCGGAAATATAACCCGGGAAGGTCTCTCTATAAACGAGATGCAGGAATTTATTTTGCAGGCCCTTTCCTACCAGGACGGATATTTCCTTTTTACCGGGGATAACAAGCCGGTTATTAACAGCCCGGCATGGAAGGTCAATTTACAATTCATTCAGGATCTGTATACGGTCCATAAGGTATCTTCCACCCGATTCCCCGAAGGAAATGAGGCTTTTGTTAATGAACAGGGCGCCATGTCCTATATTTGGGGTTGGGCCGGCGCTTGGCTGGCCAACTACCCGGATCTTGAATGGGGTTTCTTCAACCTTCCCACCAAGGGCGGTAAAATTCCCCCCGCTATAGATCGAAATAACGGCGAGTCTACTCCCGTGGTAACCGCCACCCGGCCGGAAGCCCGGGCCGTAGGTTTTGATTTCCTAAAATTTTTCCTCGCCAATGATAGCTACCTTGTCGCTATGGCTAATCTGGACGGCATAGTCCCGGTAAAAAAGAACCTGCTTGATCATCCCAACATTAAAAACGACGTGGTTTTGTCTACCCAAACAAAAATTGCGGATCGGACCATATGGCCCGGTCCGGTGCCCGCTGAATACCATACAAATATAAAAACGTTTGCGATACAGGAAGTTTTGTTTAACGGCGCCAGTATTGACGCCGCGCTAAGTAACACCCAATCCGTAATGGATAGGGATTTTGGGCAGGCTTTCAGAAACCTCTCGTTCCGGGAACGTTTGTATGCCCATGCAAATGAATTGAAGTAGCGCTAAAAAAGAGGGGCCGGTAATGGCCGACAGCAATGGCCGCCGGCCGCGGCCGGTCCCTTTACCAAAGGAAACAATACTATGACGGCAGCGGCTCGTTCGGCAGGAACTAAGCGCAGGGGACTACCTTCATACGGCATGTATATGGTGATCCCGGTATTAAGCGTAACGGTACTATTTTACGGCGTCTTTTTGATATTCCCCATCGGTTATGCCTTTTTAGGCAGTCTATTTGAGTGGAACCCGATACATAGTGTATTTAATTTTCTCTTTCTTGAAAACTATCGCGAGGCTTTTGAATATTCTTTGACCTGGACCTCGTTGTTTAATTCAATCTATTTTGCGGTAGTGGTTGTGGCGGTAAGGACTTTTATCGGCCTTGTTTTCGCGGTTTTGATCAATAATGTCGTCCATTTACGTTCCTTTTTCAGGACCGTTTATTTTCTTCCGGTGGTAACTTCCATGGTGGCTGTTTCTATACTTTGGGGAACCCTGCTCTACAACCCCGCATTCGGGATGTTTAACCAGATTCTTATCGCCCTGGGCCTCCCCCCTTCGGAGTGGATTAAGTCGCCCTATACCGCAATGCTCTCAGTTATGCTCATGACCATATGGAAGGATACCGGATATGCCCTGGTGCTCTACCTCGCCGGACTTCAGGGAATACCCTCCCAGCTTATTGAAGCCGCAACCATAGACGGAGCCGGCAGGATGAAGATATTCACCCGCATTACCTTTCCCCTTCTGAGCAGTACAACGTTGCTGGTTGCCGTTACCGGTACAATAAGTTATCTTCAGGCTTTTACCCAGATATTTATTATGACCGAAGGAGGGCCGGGAACCGCAACCTATACCATGGTTTATTACCTTTACCACGAAGCGTTCCGCAAATTCCGCTTTGGTTACGCGTCCGCCGTGTCCGTAATCCTCTTTGTAATTATTCTGGTATTTTCGCTGATACAGATGAAGCTGACGAGAAGGGAGGATTAATATGACGAGGAAGCATTTTTTTTATTCCGCGATTATCTATGTTTTGCTTATGATGCTGGCTGTATTTATGTTTCTCCCCTTTTTCTGGATGTTGACAACATCCTTTAAGCCCTTTGCGGAGGTAACAGCCCTCCCTTCAACGCTTTTTCCCAAAAGATGGACACTGGAAAATTTTATAAAAATGAACCAGGTTGTGGATATAGTTACCGGTTATCGTAACAGCATTTTCCTTGGGGTTACAAAAACCATCCTGATATTGTATACCTCGGCCCTGGTGGGTTATATTATCTCAAAGATACCATTCAAATTTAATAAACTGTTTTTTGTTTTTATACTTTCTACCATGATGATTCCCTGGCCGGTGGTAATTATTCCTCAATATCAGGAAATGGCCTGGTTCGGCTGGGTCGGAAGCTATACGTCCCTTATTATACCGGCGCTGTTTTCAAGTTTCGGTATATTCATGATGAAACAATTTATTGACGGAATACCCACCGAGCTTATGGAGGCGTCCCGCTGCGACGGCGCTACCGAGTGGACCATATTCCACCGGGTAATTGTGCCCAATGCGGGTCCTGCCCTTTCGGCATTGGCCATATTTGAATTCCTCTGGGTTTGGGACGATTTCCTGTGGCCCTTTATGATGATTACCCGTTCGGAAAAGTACACCCTTCCGCTGCTGCTTCAGGCGTTTAGGGGCAGGTTCTTTAACGATTATGGACCGATGATAGCGTGCTCGGCAGTATCGGTTATACCGGTGTTGATTGTCTATATTATATTCCAGCGCCGTTTTGTCGAGGGGCTTGCCATGACGGGAATTAAGGGATAAATTACAGCTTAAAGGAGACCGCAATGAAAAACACCTACGTTAAAGACTGGCGGAAAATTTATGATCGGTTTGAACAATGGTGGAACCGGGAAGAGGTCGATAGACCCCTGATGCGCATCATCGCCCGGGGGAAAAAGGGCAATCCCGTTCCCCTCGAAGAGCCCGGGGATCCAAGCGTCCTGTACCTGGATCCCCGTTATATAACCACAAATTGCCGTAATTTCTGCGAGACCCATTACTTCCTGGCCGATGCCTTTCCCTATGCGGACCTAAATCTCGGGCCCGGATCTATGGCGCTGTATTTGGGGGGAGAGCCGGGTTTTGCCCGGGATACCCTGTGGTATAAGGAATTTCTGGACAGCCCCGGGGAATTTGAAAAGTTCCGTTTTGATCCCAACAACAAATGGTGGGTGAAACACCAGGAAATAATCCGGGAAGCAGCGGAACTGGCGCAGGATGATTTCTACATCACCATCCCTGATATTGTTGAAAATATGGATATTCTTTCGGCAACCAGGGGACCCCAGAATTTTTGCTTTGACGTTATCGATGAGGGCGAGGCGGTACACCGGGGGGTTGAAATAATAGACGGCCTCTACTTTACCTATTACGACGCCCTATACGATTTGGTCAAGTCCTCGGACGGTATGGTGTCTTACACGGCTTTTGCTATTTTGGGTACCGGGAAGATCGCCAAGGTCCAATGCGACTTTTGCGCCATGATCTCCCCGGAGATGTTCCGGGAATTTGTACAGCCCTCGTTACGGAAACAGTGTCAACGCCTTAATCATTCCCTGTATCACCTTGACGGTCCGGACGCGATCAAACATGTGCCGGCCCTGATGGAAATTGAGGAACTGGACGCCCTGCAGTGGACCTGCGGCGCGGGAAAACCTGACGGCGGTTTTGAAAAGTGGTATCCCATTTATGACCAGGTGCGGGCGGCCGGCAAGGCTCTATGGATCCATCTCTACGACGGCGGCCCCGCCGATTGGGCGGAGAGCGCCAAACGGCTGGTGAAACGCTACGGCAAAACGGGCCTGTACTTCCTCTTTCCCGATTTTTCGAGTCTGGGGGAAGCCCAAAAGATGGTGAACCTTTTTGAGTAGCCCTTGTCAAAGGCCTATAACAGATTGATTAGGAGGCAGAACTTGAATTCTCTTGAACGGTTAGAAAATACCTTTCTCGGCAAAGACCGGGACCGGACACCCATCCTGGGCGGCTGGATCGCCTGCCCGGATCACATCTGCAAAATCGTGGGGGTGGACCTGGATACCTATTGGGCCGCTCCCCGGACCCACACCATAGAAGCCTATAAAAGACTCGGTATGGACGGGCTTATTGATATCCTGGTTCCCCGGAACAGGGAAGATTTCAGGATTGTCGACGCAAACAGCTATCGTAAAGCGGATACGGGTATTACCCTGGAAGACGCTCTGGACGATATTGAAAAGCGGCCCGGCGCCGAGGAACTGGAGGCGGCCTTCGATTTTGAGGGAGAATACGCGAAATTCCGCGCGAATCTGATAAAGGTCCAAGCCGACTGCGGGGATATGGTGTATATGCCCGCCCAATGGGGGGCCGGGGCAAAACTGCAATGGTATGATGATTACGGCTATGAAAACTTTTTTATCATCGTTGCCGCGTACCCGGAACACGCAAAAAAGCTCATGGAGACGGGCGGCGCCACAGGCCGCCTCAGAAACCGCCTGGTAGCGCGGGCGGTAAAAGAAGGACTCTATCCCCACGCGATTTTACTGGGTGAGGATATATGCTCCCAGCAGGGGCCTATGATCTCTCCCGATTTCCTCAAGGAATTTTACGCGCCTCAATTAAGGCGCGGTCTTGAACCGCTCCTTGAAGTCGGATGTAAACCGGTGTGGCACAGCGACGGCAATGTGAGGCCCTTGATTGACATGCTCATCGACTGCGGTATACAGGGATTTCTGGGGTTTCAGCCCGAGTGCGGCATGACCCTGGAATTCATGCTGGAACACCGGACACGGGACGGGGAACCTCTTATCCTCTTCGGCCCCATGGCGGGAACCACCGAACTCCCGGTTATGAGTCCGGCAGTTGTCAAGACAAGGGTAAAGGAAGTGGTAAAGCTCTGCGAAGGGCAGGCAAATCTGGTACTGTTCACCTCAAATACGATCAACCCCGATATTCCCCTGGAAAATGTTCTTGCCATGTACGAGGCGATCCTAAAAAATTAACCTGTGAAGTAAGAAAAATATTCAGATAAATACAAGTAAAAGGGAGCAGATTCTATG
>JAISQR010000189.1 GCA_031274035.1 Treponema sp.
TTTTGCATGAATATGCAAAAAATCCCGATCAATGGGCATGCTGTACTCTTCGAGTATTCGGAGTTTGTAAGGTATAATCGAACCTCCGGTTCGCATTCATGTTTATGAATATTTATACCTTTTTATGCGCGAAGCGCAACAAACTCCTAGAAATGTCAAATTTGCAAAAAAGCCCCTTTTCGGAGGGGACTCAAATTTTGGTAATTTCTCAGAACTTGAAAGTAAGTGCTGTTGCCCTACGTCTGACCCTCGGGCATATTGGCATCCCGCATATCAGTCCAGGCAGATCTTGTTCCAAAAGCTCAAAAATATTCCAGACTTGAGGGCGCGGTAAACACATCGTATCCGCTTAACGCGCTCTTGCCGGTCTTCAATATGACCAATTATCATCAACCGTCATTATCAGGGGATATTTTTCCTCCATCGGTTTTTACCTCTGTTTTTTCGGACAATTCCCGCCTTGCGGTCTTTAACAGCTCTTCAATAAATTCCACCGCCTTTTCAAATTCCGCCAGGAGCACCAGATTTGAAAGCCGGGCGGCCGTATTCTTATGAGCTTCCGGCAGGGACTCCTCCAATTGCTTTAAAATAGTATCCACAAGCTGGATATTTCCCGCATCCAAAGCATCCTTCAGGCGCAGGAGAACTTCTTCGTCAATCAGCCTGCCTTCATCTGACCCCCCGGTTGGATTTTCGGCGGGCTGTTCAAGGGCGGCCAAAGCGGCCGTGATTCGGTCCATCATGCTTTTAAGTTCTGTGTAAAACGCGCCGAGATGATCCTCTATGAAGGCAATATCCCCCTGGTTGCCCGCCGCTTCCAGGGCGGCCGCTTGGGCGGAAAGAGCGGCGGCGCCGACGACCGCGGAGGCGCTCTTCAAGGCATGGACATGGATGACAAACAGAGAGAGCCGCTCTTTGTCCGGCGGGGAGGTGAGGAATTCGAGCTTGTCCCGGACATCGTTGCAATAAACACCCAATATCTCCCGGTAAGCTTTTTCGGATCCGCCGGTTCCGGCAATACCCCGCGCGGCATCCAAGCCGGCAATCCGCGTTATCCCGTCCTGTTTTTCTTCAGGGGAACCTTCGCTCACCGCCGCCGGGCTGTCGGGGACCGGCGCCTTGGCCGGCTTAACCTGCTTCTCACGGGGTATCCAACGCCCTACAATATCATTGAGTTTGGTAATTTCTATAGGTTTGGCAAGGTAATCGCTAAAGCCCTTGGATAAAAACATTTGTTTCATCCCCGCCATGGCGTTTGCGGTCAGGGCAATGATGGGAATCTGCTTGAAATGATCGCCTTCTAGGGCGCGGATATGGGACGCCGCCTCTATGCCGTCCATGCCCGGCATCATGTGATCCATGAAAATGAGATCGTAGCGGTTCGCTTTGGCCATGGCGACCGCCGTTCTGCCGTTATTGCAAATATCAATTTGCATCTGGTAGGCCGTAAGGAGGCCCTGGGCGACTTTGAGGTTGGTTACGACATCATCCACAATGAGTACACGGGCGTCGGGGGCGATAAAACGGATACGGGATTTTTTCTCCACAAGGTTCGACGCCACACCGTTTAATATATTTGCCACCGGAATAGGGTACACGGGCATAAGAATAGCCGGAACACCCTGGAAGGAAGCGGTCTCATCCAGGGCCGCAAGAAGCGCCAGGGTAGTCTTGAGCTTTTCCCGGCGGATAAGAGCCGCGGCCCGTTCCACAACGCCGGAAGACACAAAGGCAAAAGGGAAACGGCCCGTCGCCAATTCCCGCAAAAAAGCCTCTCCCTCATGCTGCCGAGTTACGGTCACGCCGAGATTTTCCAGGGCGGCGGAAACCGAATCCGCGTACAGGGGGCGTTCATCATAGAGTAAAACTTCTTTTTCGGCAGGGCGCTCTACCGCCGCTAATTCGGCGTTTCCTGAATATTTCTGGGGAATCACCGCCGCAAAAACGGAACCCTGGCCATAGACGCTCGATACGGTGATATCACCCCCCATAGCATTGCACAGCTTTTTGGTAATCGCCAATCCCAGGCCCGTACCTTCTATACCCTGATTACGTTCCACATCAAGGCGGGTAAAATTGTCAAACAATTTCCGCATATCTTCATTCTTAATACCCATACCGCTGTCGGCCACTTCAAATTTCAAGGTAACGTTGTCCGCGCCGGTAACGGTTCCGGTAACCGTAAATTTGATAAACCCCTCTTCGGTATACTTGACCGCGTTGCTCAATAGATTGAACAGAATCTGCCGGATCCGCACTTCATCGCCCCGAAGGTCATTGGGGATATGGGCGTCAATATCGGCGATAAACAGGATGGGTTTTTCGTGAAACCGCACCCGGATTACATTGATAACATTGTTGATGAGGGAGGAAAGCTGGTAGGGTATTTCCGTAAGATGAAAATTATCAGCTTCGATCTTTGACAGGTCAAGAATATCGTTGATGATGGAAAGCAGATTTGACCCGGCCTGCCTGATGTTGGAAATATATTCTTTCAGGTCAGGGGCCGCCGGGTCTTCCAGGGCCAGTTCGCTCATGCCGATGATCGC
>JAISQR010000210.1 GCA_031274035.1 Treponema sp.
AAGAAGAAAGGCAAAAAAATACTTTAGTGCAAAAACTTATTCGACTTTTTCGACTTGGCGGTTAAAAATTCTTATTTTTTATTGTTTAACAATCAAAATGAGTTTATATGCGCTGGCCCTGTTTCTTGACCTTTTTCCCCAGATGATGTAAGATTAATAAAGACAAGGGATGATAACGAAAGATGAGCTAATTCTTTATACTATAAGGAATTAGGAAAATCTTTCCAAAATCATGCTATGTCAAGACAAACCGTGGATAGCCCGGATTAGACCCCTGACCCGTTTCAGGTACCAGTGCCGTTAAAAGCATGGAAGTTCGAGTCTTCTTCTGGGCAATTCCTTACTAGTGTTCTGTATTATTCATTTAACATAATAACCGCGTACAACACGGACCGGACCTTCGGTCTGAAGACACGGACAAAGAAAAAGGGCAAACTTGAAGTAAAATCAGCTTATGTCCGATATTTTTCCAACTTTTCTCCATTTTTCTGTGTGGTCCGTGAGGTCTGTGGTTTGATTTCATTATGCATGATTTCATTATGCATTGACAGAAAGAAATAGATATATTATACTGAATATTGTTAGCTATGAAAAAGAATGGGAAATGGAATCCGGTTGTTTTGAAAACGTCTTTTGTCTATGACGTAAAACACAATAAATGGCTTTTGGCAATGTCGCTTCCGGGAATTGTGATGGTGGTATTGTTCAGGTATCTGCCGATGGGCGGGCTTGCCATGGCTTTTCAGAACTACAGCCTTTTCCTGGGCATTTCCGGTTCGGAATGGATTGGTTTCACGAATTTTGTCCGTTTTTTCAGCGATCCTTACTTTTTCCGTATACTGAAAAACACATTTTTGTTGGGATTATTTGATATTTTGTGGAGTTTTCCGGCTCCCATCCTGCTGGCTTTGATGCTCAACGAGATCACCGCGAAGCGGTTCAAGAAGATTACCCAGACAATTACCTATCTGCCGTATTTTATTTCGGTGGTCATTATCGTGGGCATCATGCGCTCAATTTTCGGCAACGAAAGCGGCGTGATAAACACGGCTATAGCCGCGCTGGGCGGGGATGTAATCGCCTTTTTCAATGAGACCCGGTGGTTTCGTCCGTTGTATATCGGCTCGGGAATATGGCAGAATGTGGGATACGGCAGTATCCTGTACCTTGCGGCAATAACCGGTATCGACCCCCAGCTCTATGAGGCCGCGAAAATTGACGGCGCGAGTAAAATAGCCTGTATTTTCAAAATTACCCTGCCCTGCATGATCCCCACGATAGCCGTGCTGTTTACCCTCAGAATCGGTTCGGTGTTAAGCGTGGGTTTTGAGAAAATACTGTTGATGTACAGTCCCGCGATTTATAGCGTGGGTGATGTTATTTCTACCTATGTATACCGCATGGGTATGATTAATCAGGATTACGGCTATGCCGCCGCGGTAGGGCTGTTTAATAGTGTGGTAGCTGTTCTGTTTCTATTGTTTGGGAACTGGACTTCCAGGCGTCTGTTTGACGAAAGCTTATGGTAAAGAAAAAAGGCGTAAGAGACAGTGTCTCCGAGCGCATCTTTGTGGGCGTCATCGTGGGTCTCCTGGTGTTCATAGATGTGGTGATGCTCTATCCGTTCATCTATGTATTTTCAACGGCCATAAGCGATACCGGGCAGGTGATGGCGGGAAATGTGTGGCTGTATCCACGGGGTATTGATTTTACCGCGATTAAGCAGATCGCGACGTATCCTCTTTTTACCCAGTCATACCTCAATACGATTATATATACGATATTCGGTACTCTTACCTGTGTGTTCATTACCTGCTTAACCGCGTATCCTCTGGCCCAGATGAAATTCAGGCTCAGGGGGTTTATTTCCGTTGTCTATGTCATCACCATGTTTTTCGGCGGCGGGATGATACCAACGTTTCTGATGTACCGGAATTTGGGATTGGTGGACAACCGCCTGGTGATGATCCTGCCGGGCGCCCTTTCAGCGTGGAATATCATCATTTGCAGGACTTTTTTCAGGAGTATTCCGGTAAGTTTAAGCGAATCGGCGTATCTTGACGGCGCTTCCGACTGGAAGATCCTCTGGCGGGTTATCATGCCCCTTTCCCAGCCTATTATCGCCACCCTTGCTCTTTTTGCCGCCGTGGGTATCTGGAATGATTTTTTTACCGGCCTGTTGTTCTTTAACGATTCCAAAAAGTATCCCCTCCAGCTTGTTTTGCGGATGATTCTGGTAAACGCTTCCATGAGCGCGGCTATCGCGGAGGGATCATTTTTGGAATTTACGCAAAAGTCCGCAACACTGGCGTTAAAATCGGCCAGTATTTTGATCAGTATATTACCTATTATTTGTATATACCCCTTTATTCAGAAATATTTTGTAAAGGGAGTGATGATTGGATCTATCAAGGAATAGGGTGTCCTTATTTCGGTTATCTTCGGCGCGGCTGGTGAGACGTAATTGTACTACTGCCGGGCTGTTATGGATAAATATATTTTTAAGGAGGAAGGAATGAAAAAAGTTCTTTCGACATTGGTTTTTTTGCTTGTCTTCGTGTTCATGGCGGGGCTGCCTGCCATGATGTTTACGGCTTGTTCCAAACGGCAGGGAGAAGGCCAGGGAGCGGGTTCTACAGGGCAGTATACCCCTACAGGCGGTTCTGATGATTACGCGGATCCGGCAAATGTCAGCGCGACAGTGATAAAGCCGTCTTTTTGGGTTATCAGCCAGACCGGTTATAACGGCAGTGAAATCGTATGGCAGGCGATTAAAAAAGCCACGAACATCGAATTTCAAATAACGCCGGTGCCTTTGGCAAGTTATAATGAAAAACTGGCCACTACCATCGCCTCCCAAACCCTTCCGGATGTTATGGGTATGCGCTCTTATTCGACGGCCGACAGGTATGGCCCCCAGGGAGCGTTTTTGTCATTTGAGCCGTATATCTCAGCCGGGCAAATGCCGAATTACCTGAAGGTACTGAACGCCAATCCGCCGGCCATGCAGCTTGCGACATCCCCAAACGGCGTCCGTTACGGCGCGCCGCGTATTTATGAAACGCCCCGCATGGACGAGGCGTTCCTTGCGCGTATTGATATTCTTGAAAAACTCGGTCTTTCCCGGGAACCGGAAACGCTTGACGATTTTTACAATATGTTGAAAACAGTCAAGAATAATTATCCCGCCTCCGCCCCATATATTAACCGCTGGGAGGTGAGTCATCTGCTTTCCGGTTTCGGTAATATCATGAATACCAGCTATACCTATTACCTTGATCCTGATACGGGCGATTATACCTATGCGCCTGCCACACAAAATTTCAAGGATATGCTTGCCTTTGTAGCACGGTTATACAAGGACAACCTCATTGCCAAGGATTTTTCCGTCATGAGCGATGAGGAATACGAGGAAGCGCTTATCAAGAATACCGGAATGTTTTCCTATGACTATCAGGATACGGGCTTCTATGAACCCAGCAAAAACCTGGCTGACGCGGGCTGGTTCTGGGGCGCCATACTTCCGCCCAAATACAACGGCAAGCGTTACGGGTATCCGGTCCTGCAGGGGTATTACGGTTACACCAAGGCGATTTCCGCCGCGACAAAATACAAGGACGAGCTTATCCGTTTCTTTGACTGGACGTATTCCGACAGGGGAGCGAAAACCCTCATGTTCGGTACGGAGGGCGAAACCTACATAATGGAAAACGGCGCCGTCAAAATGTTGGCGGATATACAGTATGCCGGAAATCCTTCGGGAACCATTGTATCCCACGGTTTGAATGACCAGTTTATTTTCAGCGTGTTAACCGGCGACGGCGCTGAATTTTTTGAAAACATCGGCCAGTTCACCATTGCCCAGAAACAGTTTCTGACCGAAAAGAACGCCTTTGCGCAGCCTGTATTCGGCGCGCGCTTCTATGATGAAAACAAACAGAAACGTTACACGGACATCAAAAACCCGGCGGACACGTATGTCCTTGAAGCCGCGACCCGGATTATTTTGGGACAGGCAAGCGTAAATGATTGGGACAGGGAAGTACAAATCCTGAAAACGACCTATAAGGTTGACGAGGGACTTGACTTGATCCGCGAGGCGTACAAGGAAACGTTTGGGAAATAATCCCCCTGAATATTCGGCGGTTTCAGACGCGATAGTCTGAAACCGCTTTTTGCGGGTAACCGGGAAAAACCATGAACGATTGGCTTAGTGTATCTCTGGACGCGGTTGAACTTTCCCTGAATGTTAAAACCCTTGAAATACAGGTATGTTTTTCCGGGATTACCTGGAAAACTGATGATAAATATGCACCCAAAGTACAGACCCAGGGCGGTACGACACCGTTTTCAGCCGCCGAACGTGTTTCCCATGAAATTAAAAACACGGGATTGGGTACAGGAATACTTTCCTCCTTCGCCGGTCTTGGAGGGCTTTCCTCCATGTCTTTTTATACGTGGGTTTGGATTGAAAAGTCATCGAAAGACATTATCTTTGAATGGATTCCGGTAACTGAGGCGAAGAATATCCGGCTTGAAAAGGTATTGTATCCCGCCCCGTTCGAGTTTAATGAAACAGACGGCTATACCGCGCTGACTTTTATGCAGGGTGTTTTGCTGCCGAATAACTGGCAGAAGGAATTCCCCAAATTTCCGTTCGGCGGGCAGATGTGCAGCGAAGCGGCTTATATGCCGTGGTGGGGACAGGTTCGCGGGGATTCCGGGTATATCGCCATTGTTGAACAGCCCTGGGATGCCGCAATGTATGTTGAACACCCGGCGGGCGGACCGACAAGGGCCGGTATAAGCTGGCTTCCGAGCCTTGGCGAGATGAATTACAAGAGAACCGTGCGGCTTTCCTTTATGCCTCACTGCGATTATAATGATCTTTGTAAACAGTACCGCGCTTATGTAAAAACGACCGGGCTGTTTACGTCTCTTGCGGAGAAGGCGGCGCGTGTCCCCCTGCTTGAAAAGTTATTCGGTTCGGCGGTTATTCATCTGGGTATTAAAAGTAACACCAAACCGGAAAGCCGGTACTATAATGCTGAAAATCCCGAAAAGAACCATTCTCTCACATCTTTTTCCGCAAGAGCCGCCCAGATCAAAGCGGTAAAGGCGATGGGACTGCAAAAAGCCTATCTGCATTTGGACGGATGGGGGCAGCCGGGGTATGACAACCAGCATCCTGATTATCTTCCGCCTTGCGAGGAAGCGGGCGGATGGAAAGAGCTTGTTTCCCTTTCACAAGTCTGCCGCGAAAGCGGGTATCTCTTTGGCCTCCACGATCAGTACCGGGACTACTATCTGGACGCCGAAACCTATGACCCGCAAATGGCTGTTCATCTTGCCGACGGCACACGGTACGAGCACGCTATTTGGGCAGGCGGCAGACAAAATTACCTCTGCCCGTCACTTCAACCTAAATATGTCCGGCGGAATTTTGAAGAACTTTTTCAGCACGGTGTTTTGCTTGACGCTTCGTACCTTGATGTCTTCACCTGCAACGAGCCTGATGAATGCGCCCATCCCCTGCACCGCGTAACAAGGCGGGAATGTCTTTATTACCGCCGGATGTGCTTTGATTATCTTCTGTCCCAAGGGATTCTGACATCTTCGGAAGAAGCCGCCGACTGGGCAATGAACGCGCTCGTTTTCTGTCATTGGGCGCCGTATCCGTCATCCGACGCCGGAATTCCCGTTCCCCTTTTCAATCTGGTTTATCACGACTGCATTATTATTCCGTGGATGCTGGGTAAGGAGCAGTGGGGTACGCCGCCTGGCCAGTTGGGATTCCTTCACGCCCTTCTTAACGGCGGGATCGGCTACTTCAATCCGGAGTGCGGAGAGGAGGAACAAAAGACGCAATTGGAACAAGTTCAGGCGGTAGGCGCGCTGCACGAAAAGATAGGCGGATTGGAAATGGTTCGGCATGAATTTTTGTCCGATGACAAGTCGCTGCAAAGAACAACTTTTGCCGATGGAACTTCCGTCAGGGTGGATTTTATCCAAGAACAATACGAAATTTCCGCTGATTAATATAAGGCAATGCGATTACTTGCGGTAAAATTTCATTTTCAATATAATAAAGCAAATAACATATATGTTTGGAAGGAGCTATGCCAAAAACCCGCAGCCCCGGCGACCGGATCGCCGAATTACGCAAAACTTACACAATCAGCCGGGAAACCCTGGCGGAACGGAGCGGACTTGATCTCGAATTAATCCGCCGCATTGAAGAAGA
>JAISQR010000237.1 GCA_031274035.1 Treponema sp.
AAAATTGCGGCAGCAATTTTGACCTATCCTCTTCTAGGAGGGGGCCGGGGTTTTTGGCGCCGTTTATGTGGGGCGGTTTTTCCATGTGGAATAAGGCGGTGCAAAGAAGGGCGGCGGCAGCATATGCGGAAATATTTTTATTGACGGGGTACTGGATTTTGAGAAATCAAGACAGGTTTATTTTTCTCTGAACAATGTGACAAATGGTTTAGGGGCGGGAAATTGAATAGCGGCTTCTTGAGGCGTCGATTTATAAAAAGAGTGGAATGATACGGTTTTTGTTTTTCAACGCATTGGCGGTTCTTTTATGATTGTTACAGAGGGTTTTTATGATGTGTGCGGAATTGGTGTTTAGGTCATTTTTAGGCGGAAAAAGCATAAAATGTGACCAGTTATGTAGCCTTTATTTTGTCTCAATAGGTATTTCTCTTTCACATAGATACTTTTCTTTATCAATTAGATATTGACTAATTCTTTATCCTGTAATACTATATACTCATAGACCCTAATTGGTATCGGTCTTTATCAATAAGGTTGCCTAACAGACCTGTTATGTGCGGTTTCCCCTGCTTTACAATTTAATTGCTTTATTAAATATAACTGTATCATTTAATGGATCAAATAATTTCTCTTCTCGTCCTGGTAATTTACCATTTAATAATAAATTTTTCCAATCAGATATTTTAGTCGATCCTAATGCTGATATTACTTCACCATTTGTTTTTTCACGCCACAATTTTTGATCTCGAATTACACAAAACATTTTTCCCACAACATCAAAATCATTTTCATCCATATTTGCCCACAATACTCTTTCTTCACTCCATAATGCTTCATCATATTTATTTTTTGTTTTTAATAAGATACTTAACGCTTTTTTAAACTCGTCAACCCAGTTAACCATTGCTGCCTGCCTACAAATTCTATATGCGATTAAATGTTCATCCGTGACAGAATTTGGATCTGTAATTAATTTATCTTCTATTTTAAATATTCCAGCATCTAGATCAAATCTTTTATTAAGGCATTTTTCAACAAATATTTCCATAATATGCCACATATTTTCATTTTCAATTTTTCTATATTGCGAAGTTTTTGATAATTTTTCTTCTGCCGGTCTTAAATATAATAATTTTAAAAAAGTTTTTGTTAGAGTATCATAACTAATAGGGTGAGTTTTTGATCTAGCCGTAATAGTTTCCACATAATTTAAGATATTATGTCTTTCGCCATTTTCATCAAATAATGCATTGTATTTATAATAATTGTTCAAATAGTTCCTATATTCATCTTTAATTTCATCTTGCTTTATAAACGATTGTTCACTCAATTTAGTTGGTGATCCGGAATCTATATATGGTTCAAATTCAATCGAGAATAAGTCATGTCCAACTTTATCTTCTATTAGTTTTGGGAAATGAATTTGTGCAACTACAGTATGTGCACGTAAATTTGTTTTCTTTATTTTTGCCTTCTCAACATTTATAAATACCCTTAGAAATAAATATTTTGATCTTAAATACAATTGTGCAGCGGCTTTATGCTGCCCATCAAATGCCATTATTTTATACTTGTCATTGCTTTTTTCCATAACAGCTAAACTGGGGAATAATTGTGGATTTTCATTATAAAATTCTTCAATCATTAATTCTAAATCAACTATTGATCTTGGATTGACAGTTGCATCATGGTTAATGATCTCAAGAGGAACCATTCCAACAAAAGATGTGATTTCTTTATTTAGAGGATCAACAATAATTGGATATGATAATTCATTTTTTTCATTGTTTTGATTTAAATACTTTATGATTACATTCTTATCATTTTGATCAAAAATGAAATCGAATCTATTGGGGTAATATTCATTTAAAGCATCCCCAAAAGTAAAATCCCTTTTTAGTTTTAAATATTTTTCCCTGTGTATCCTAAAATCGTAAATGTATTTCATCAATTGTAAATCTTTTTTGCCTTTTGATGAATTTTCACTTGCTATAACTACTGCCCAATTACTTTCGTCATCAGGTCCATTCCTGTCTAGGGCGACAATATGATCAACTTCAACTTGGTCAATCCTTAAATCAATTTCCTTTCCAGAAATATAGCTTTTCCCTTTTTGAACTTTCATTAATCTATCAATAAGTTCACGCCTTTCAGTTTCGCCAAATCTGTCCAAAATGCTTCTTGACACAATTTTCTCCTTTGTCAGCTATATTTTATCATGTTAATTTCTCTTTGTCAAGTAAATATTTTCAGGGTGTTTTCAGGGGAAATTGCACATAACGTTCCGGCTGTATATGAAAATCGGAAAGTTAGACACTTTGATAGGTTTTTATTTCGTCGCCTTCCTGTAAGTTCTTATCCTGTAAAGAATTAGCGTTGCTGATTGGGTATGCCCAAACTTAGGGGAAAAACGGTGTTATCACGAATGACATCATATTCCCAAAATGAGGGGTATTATGAAAATTCATAATGACTTTACTCTGTATTGGCGGGTTATTCCTTCGGGAAAACGGGTTGTGTATTACTATGCCTATGACAATGACGGCAACAGGCTGGGGGGCTGGTCCACCGGGGAGACTACCATGACGGCGGCAAGGGTCAAGTGCAACAAACTTCTGAAAGAGGGGAAACTTCCTAATAGCGGGTTTATGCCTACCTTTGCGGAGTACGCCGCCGGGTGGTGGGAATGGGAGACCTGTGCCTACCTGAAAAAACGGCGCAAGCGGTATAGCCTGACGCAAGCCTATGCCGATAACAACCGCAAAAATCTGAAAAACCAGCTTGTGCCGTACTTCGGGAATATGCCTCTTAACAAAATTACAAAAGACGATGTTGAGGCGTGGTTTGACAAACTGATTGAAGATGATTACCAGAACACGACCATCAACGGCTATTACGGCACGTTAAAAACCATGATGATTGAAGCGGTGGAACGGAAAATCCTGCCGAAAGATCCGACTGAAAAAATGGAGCGGCTTGTCAACGACCGGAAAGAAATCAAAATCATCACGCAGGAAGAATTTAAAAAATTATTTGTAGGTGACTGGCGGCGGGTGTGGGATAACGACCGGATTTCTTGTACCGCTAATAAACTTGCGGGTGTTACCGGAATGAGGGCAAGCGAGGTTTTGGGGCTTAAGGGTGGTTTTGTGTATGACGACCATATCTACTTGTGTAAGCAGTTTGACGAATACGGCTACCGGGACACGAAAACAAAGGACAAACATAACATACCGCTTCCTGATGATTTGATAAACGACCTGAAAGAACTCAAGCGCATGAACGGGGACGGTTTTGTGTTTTCCCTTGACGGCGGGGCAACGCCGATGTGCCGGAGAACAATGTATGATGATTTCCACCGGGCATTGAGGAATATCGGATTAAGCGATGACGAGATTGCGGAGCGGCATTTACACTTACACGGCTGGCGGCATTTTTTCAATACGGAGCTTTTGAAAGGCGGCCTGACTATTCCGCAGGCGCAAGCGGTTACCGGGCATAAGTCCGAGCGGATGACGGAATGGTACTGCCATTTCGACCCGTCCGAATTTGCCCAAGCTAAAAAGGTGCAGGAAGCCCTGTTGAACCCTGAAACAAAAAAGCCGTGTGAAACCGTGGCGGTTGCACCTGAAAAGACTGTAAGCGGTAAACCTGAAAAAGCGGCGGCGGCTGGCAAGACCGGGAAACGGGGGGCTGTGCTGTCCTTCCCGGCGCAAGAAGGCGAACCGGCAAAAAGAGAGCGAAGCTCTCAGAGGGCCTAGCCCTACCCTTTACCTGATTTGATATAGCCCTGGCCCTACCGGGCGGGGCTTTTTTTATCCCGTTTTTTTCAAAAACCCCAAAATTAGACACTTTGATAGGTTTTTTCCTCTTTATCCTCCGTCAAGATTTAGCCATGAACGAGATAAACGGCGGGAAGGAAACTTACATGACTATTGAGGAAGTGGCGGCATATCTGAAACTGGCGGCGCAGACTATCAGAAAATACGTCCTTAACAAGTCCATCCCCTACCGGAAAGTACAAAAATCGGTGCGTTTCCGGCTTTCGGAAATTGAAAAGTGGATAGACGAAGGCGGCGGCGGTTGCCGGGATTATCCGGTAGATGTCCGGGAAGGGGATCTGTTTGCCGAAGCGGAGGCCGGGGAAACTACGGAGGGAACCGGGGCTGATGTAGAGACCGAAGCCGAAGCGGAGACCGGGGAATTAACGGCAAATGAAACCGGGGCCGAGGGGCAGACCGGAGGGCTGCAAGTATGACGGACATTGAAAAGGCCATTGAGGAGGCAAGGGCGGCGGTTATGCCCTTTGAGAGTTGGGAACGCCTGACGAATGAAAGCGGGGCCGCCTACGCCGCTTTCTGCGCCTTTCGGGATTTGGGCTTTGAGCGGAATATCCGCAAGGCGGTAGATGCTTGGCAGCAAGCTGCCTTGGAAAAGGACGAGGCGAAGCGGGGCAAGCGTTACCGGGTGTGGCGGAACTGGTGTTCGGCTTATCGGTGGCGGGAAAGGGCGGCGGACTATGACCGCTACACGGAAAAACTGAAGCAAGCGGAGCTGCGGAAAACCATTGAAGCCCAAGGGGAAAAACACCGGGTCATTACCGGGAAAATGCTGGCGGTGGTTGAAAAGAAACTTGATTTAATGGACCCGGCGGATCTGTCGCAAGGAACCGTAACCGAATGGGTAGAAACGGCGATAAGGGCGGAGCGTGAAGCGGCTGGTATGGTTGCGCATAATAGCAGGGCGGAGCCGAAGCAGGGGGAGATTAACTTTACCCCGGAATTTGAAGGGCTTTGAGCATGGGAGCGAATACGGTTTTCCGGCCTACGGCGATACAGAAAAAAGCCCTTTCCCTTCTGAAAAGCGGGGCTAAACATATTTTGTTGTTTGGGGGAAGCCGGAGCGGAAAAACTACGGTACTGGTAATGGCGATTATTTACCGGGCTTTGCGCTTTGCCGGCAGCCGTCATCTGATTTGCCGTTACCGGGCGAAGGACGCCCGTTCTTCCGTGCTGCGGGAAACGCTGTTACCCTGGCTGGATAACACCGTCGGTAAGAATGGCTACAACTATTTGGCCCATGAAAGTATGGTAACGCTGTTTAATAATTCTGAAATTTGGATTGGCGGATTAGGTGATAGAGAGCAAGCTGATAAGATTTTAGGCCATGAATACAACACGATTTATTTCAACGAAATTAGCCAGCTTTCCTACGCCGCTGTAACTACCGCCTATAGCCGCCTTGCAATGAGAGTGCCGGGCTGCAAGAACCTGTTTATTTATGACTGCAATCCCGGATCGCCGCTTCATTGGGCTTATAAAATCTTTGTGCTTAAAAAAACCTTTCTGTCCGGAGAACCTTTAGAGAAACCGGAATTATACGCATCCATGATGTTGAACCCGGAAGATAACAAGGCCAATCTGCCGGAAGATTATATCAGCGATATTCTTGACGTGCTTCCTGAAAAGCAGAAAGCACGGTTCAGGGATGGCTTGTGGGTTAAAGCGGAGGGCGTTATCTACGACCGCTTTGACGAAACGATGGTTGTCAAGGTTTGTGATTTGCCTGAAAAGTTCGACCGCTACGCCGCCGGGCAGGATTTCGGACTTAACATTACTTTCGTAAAAATCGGCTGGCTTGGGGACGTGATCTATGTCCTCTGCGATTATGGGGCCTTTAACATGACTACCAAAAGTTTCAATGCGGAACTTGAGGGCCGTCTCTGGCTTAATTGCGCGGATGGTTTAGGCGTTCCGGTGTACTGCGATCCGGCTGGGGGGGAACGTATACAGGAAATAACAGGCGGAATGAAGGCTAATAACAGTGTGGAAAGCGGTATTGATTTTATCAACGCAAAAATTGAACGGCGGCAATTCTTTGTGTGCGAAAAGTGTACCGGGGTGCTGTCGGAGATTTGGGATTATTGCCGGGACGAAGCCGGGGAGATTGTCAAGGTAAACGATCATTTTATGGACGCTTTAAGGTATGCGATTTTTTCTGATGTCCAGCAGGGGGTAATACTGGCATGAATAATGTTAGCCGACTGTTACCAAACCTACGGCGAATAACTGACAGCTATCAGGTTGGTATACGCCTATGAGCATTTTCCCTTTGTTCCGCAGGCATGAAAAAACGGCGGATAACCGGCCCAACATGGACGGTTCTGCGGATAAAATAAATTCGCCGATTTCTGATAATTTTAGTATATTATATAATGAACCCCTTCATGGGGATAGTTACCTCTTAAATGCCTGGGTGAATATTGCAATCAATATTTTGATACGCAATATCGCACGGGCCGATTTTGTGATTACCAAAGGGGGAAACGATGTAAAAACCGGCTCCCTCTATACTTTATTCAGAAGGCCGAACCCCGCTTTAAGCCGCTACGACCTTTGGAAAGAGACCGCCGCATGGTGGCATCTGGAAGGCGAAGCGTTCTGGTGGTTTGGCCCTGATTATGCCGGGGGCCTTCCTACTGAGTTATACGTTCTAAATCCCCGGAAACTTCGGCACGAAGGAGAGATGTGCTTTCCTATGGAAAGCTTAGGGGGTTTGGAAGACAGCATAAAAAATTTTCCCCGGCGCTGGTTTTATAGCGCCGGGGCTGAACTAATCCCTATTCTTCAAGATGAGATAATCCACTTCAAAGACTGGAACCCATGGAACCCTGTCCGGGGCGTTAATCCGCTGGTTTCCCTTGCCCTTGAACTTGATCAGGACTTCTACGCCAATAAAGCCAATTCCCAATTACTGAAAAACAATGCCATACCGCATGGCATTTTGAAAACCGAACAAACATTAAGGCCGGAGGAAGCGGATCAGCTTGAGCGCCGATGGGAAAGCAAATACGGGGCGGTGAAGGCGGGGCGCAAGATTGCGGTACTCGGTAAGGGTACAAGTTTTGAGGCGTTAAGTTTTACGCCGGAAGTGGTAAAACTTTTTGAACTGAAACGGTGGAATCTTTACACGATTTTGGCGAAGTTTGGCATACCGCCCAGGGTTGCCAATATCAATGACAAGTCAACTTCCCTTTCCGGTAAGGACACGGGGGAGCAACATTCATCTTTTTGGAAATTCACGCTAATTCCCATTCTTAAACAATTTGAACAAATTCTTGAAAGCCAATTCTTTATGCGTTTCGGCTTGCGGGAAAGCGGTGTGTTTGATCTGCGTGATATACCGGAATTGCAGGACAGCGAAGACGCGCAGAGCAAGCGGGACATTGCGGAGATTAACGCGGGACTAAAAACAATCAATGACGTTTTGAAAGAGAGAGGCAAGGAGCCTAAACCCTGGGGCGATATTTGGTATCGGCCCAAAAATACAATTTCAACGTCCGGGGAGGGACAGTAAATGACAGGTACGCTGATGGTCAGCAGGGCGGTAAGACTTTTTCCACGGATTAAAAAACGGCTTGAAGAATTGGGCTTTCCTGATGTGGAAGTAACCGGGGAGGAAAAGGACAGTCTGAACCGGGTGATTAACGAGAAAAAGCCCCGGCTGGTACTGGTGGGAAGCGGTTTTTACAAGGCCGGTACTCCTTACATGATGGGACGGCTTTTGAAAAACTTCCCGAAACTCAATATCGCTGTTATCAATGTGGGTGATTTCCCTGATGACCTTGCCACTTGGTTTATTTGGCGGGGCGTGAAAAGTTATGTCAATATTCTTGAGGGCTACGAGGAATTTCATCACGGCCTGCGGGATGTACGGGAAGGGAAAACTTATATTTCCCCGGTGGTACAAAAACTGATGGATGATTTTCCCGAATGGCCTAAAACTTCTGATGAGCTGACGAAGCGGCAGATGGAAACTCTGATTATGATCTGTAACGGTTTTATTCCTGAACATATCGGAGAGATGCTTCATGTTTCACGGCCTACGGTAAATTTGCATTTGAAGGAACTCTACAAAACCTTTCATGTGGAAAACCGTGAAGAACTGGTAAAGACGGCGTATGCCCTGAAACTGGTAACAGACAAAGACCTTGTTTTTTATGACAGGGAAAATAAAATCGGGCTGCTTCCTGAATGGGCGGTGATAAAACAGAAAATGCAAAGGAGGTTGTTAAATGTTGATAAGGACTAAAAGCGGGGAATACCGGGCGGGTAATTCCTCTACGCTGCTTGATTTTCTCGGCGTGAAAAAAGAGGCGGCGGGGCTTGTGAAGGTTGCGGGGGATGTGGAGTTGATCGCTTCCGTGCCGTTCGCGCTTTCTTCTGACGGAGAAACGGAGGGTATACCTGCTATTCCTGACGGAATATCTTGGACGCTTTCAACTTTCGACCTTGACCGCTATGGGGAACGGATAGATCCGGCCGGTTGGGATTTTGAAGGCTATACAAAAAATCCGGTTGTGGAGTGGGCGCACCGTTACGATATTCCGGCTATCGGGCGGCTGGATGGTATCAAGAAAGATAATGAGGGCCTTCATGCGGTGTTTTTTCCCAATGGGAAAGAATATGACGCTTTCGGCTGGTCAATAGGGCAGAGGATAAAGGCCGGGGTTATCCGTGCCGGTTCGGTGGGGTTTCGGGTCATTGAGATTGAAATACCGGACAAGGAAACCGCCAAAGACGGCACAACGCTTATTTTCCGCAAGCAGGAACTTTTAGAGTTTTCGATCTGCAATGTTCCGGCTAATCCTTGGGCTTTAATAAAGCCCTTAGCTTTAATAAAGCCCTTAGCTTTAATAAAGCCCAACGCATTGGCTAAATCCGTTGAGAAAAGCGCAACGGAAACAACATGGGGATTAAGCTGCCCTACTTTTTGGGGTGGTTTGATAAATAATTTTTGAGAGGTGATATATGGGTAATGAGGAATTAGAAGCGGTTAAAAAGCAGTTAGCCGCCATGAAGAAAATCGAGTTGACGGGCTTCACCAACACGGAGACCGCTACGGCTTACTTTCAGGAGAAAGAAAAAATCCTTGAAGGTATTGTGAAAACCCTGGAGACTGTTGCGGTACAGGAAACCACCGAAGTGGAAGCCTTGAAAACCACGGTCAAGGCTCTGCGGGAAGAAATCAAGGGGCAGGCGAAAAGCCCGAAGGAACTTTCCCGGCGGGAATTGCTGTTCAATCTCGGCAAAGGGATTGCGGCGGCTTGGGCGGGAAACCACAAAACCCTTGCCGAATTGTCGTTTTCGCCTAACCTGAAAGCGGATAATTGGACTAATCCCCGTGATGTGTCCTGGGGGGAAAAGGGCTGGAAGGTGGAAAAGACCGCTGGGAACGGGACGTTCCTTGGTGATCCGATGGGGAGCATGGGGGCCGCAACCGGGGAACAGTTTTTGATTAACCCGATTTATGAAACGGAGATACTGACGGAGGCCTCCAAAAAATCCGTAATGATGAACTTGGTTCGGCATCGCCCGATGATGGGGCCGTCTATCTTCCTTCCCACGAGGGACCGGGGCGGGGTCCAGCTTCATTGGCTCACCGCCTACGGGCAGCAGATCACCGGGAGCAAGCCCAAGGGGGCGGAGCGGGTGGAATTGAAAGCCTATACACTCGCTGGATATATCCCCTGGTATGACGAGTTTGAGGAAGATGTCTTTATCGACCTGGGGGCTATGTTCGTAGATGAGTTTATCGAAGTCTACGGGCAGGAGTTTGATCGGCAGTGCCTTCTTGCCGATGATGATCCTTTTACCGGGGCTATGGCTGCCGATGGCGTTACGGAGGTTACAATTTCGGCTAACAGCATCAGCGGGCTGACGTGGAAAGACTTTAGGGATAGCGTCTATAAAATTCCCGCCGAAGAACGGAAAGACTGCGCCTGGTTCCTGAATGAAACGGTTTTGAACCATATCGCCAACATCGAGGACAGCGAAGGGCGTCCGATTTGGCGGCGGCCTACCGAAGCTATGCCGGGGAAACTTGACCTTTATCCCTATCATGAGGTTTCAATCCTTCCGCAAGTCGCCGATATTGGAGCCAATGAAATTTTCGCGGTGTTTATGAATCCCAAAAGAATTCAGCACGGGAACCGCAGGGGTATCGAGATTAAAAAGTTTGACGCTACTACGGAGAGTATGGAATACGGTGAGTTGTTCCTGCGGTTCCGCAAACGGGACGGTTTTCTCGTTACAAGGCCGGAGGGGAATATCGTTGTTCTGAAAACGAAGGCTTAAAAACAACAACCTCGCCCTGAAGCTCCCCTGCGCAAGCAGGTTCTTAGGTTGTTGTTTTGGTAAGGTATTTGACTCAGGGTTTAATACCCTAATAACGCCCTAAAGCTCCCCCGCCGAAAGGCGGGTTCTTGGGTATTAAACCCTTCGCAAACAATAAAAGCGGTTGGTCTATATCTTCCATGTAATCTGAATTTCTTGAGAATATTCAGCTGCTTTGTGGATTTATGACGGGCAAGGACACAACGCAAGGCGGTGTTTTTATTTTCAAAATATGATTGGTACGGGCCGGTATCGGGAAGTCTTATTCCAGCGGGACCGTCGAAGCGCGCCCTGCTTACTTACCCTTTACCGCTAATGGACAGGCTGCAAAACCGGGCGGATATGTCCCGGTAGACGGGAAGCCCTGAAAGTGGGGATTAATGATTTATGTAATTTTGATACCATTGGTTGAAGATTTCGTCCCATTTGGCAAAAGATTCCTCGTATTTCGTGATGTGGTCAAGATATTCGCTGAGTATAGCCGTTACCATGTCTTCTTCTGCAGGAAAATCAGGGGCGGCGTAGGCATGGCGGTCTATGCTCAGGTAATTTTCGGTGATGACGGGAGCCCCTAAAGATGTAATGTCTACTGTACTCAATTTTTTTTCATACTTGGCAAGGATTGTTTCTATATGGTTTTCATGCTCGAAGGCCAAAAACTGGTTGAGAAAGGTGATGAGACGGGTTCCATTGCCGTTAAATTCGGCGGTTAGCCCGTCTATGCCGGTATGATTGGTTTTGATTGTCAGGGTGTCATCATACCAGGGGAGGGTTTTTATTGTTTCTCGTTTTTCTTCTTCCATAATGCCGGGCCTTCCTATTTAGCGCCTGTTAGAGTTAGAGCGAACTCTAAACTCCTGATTATAATATAATGCTTTTGAGGGGGAAATTTGAAGTGCAGGTTCCATCGGGGCCACTATCTATTAAACGATGAATTATATCTGACTGGTACAGGCATACATACGATTTTATAAAAATATATGATAAGAATATACCATAAAATAAAAGCTGTTCTTATGGCGTATAAAAGACGTTAGGCGAAATGCCCGCAAAAACGTTATGGGTAAAAAACACAAAAAATTGGACATCTATTGACAATGTGGGCAAAATGTGGTAAATTTTGGACATGAAAACAAAGTTGTCAGAATTGCCGCTATTACCGCCGGATCTTGCTAAAATTGAAACTATGGCCGTTTTGCGTAAGGAAGCAAAAGCACGGCAGGCTTTAGCCGAACTGAAAGGTTTTGCCCCCATAATCCCT
>JAISQR010000258.1 GCA_031274035.1 Treponema sp.
GTACCGCGAAAATACCCAAATTTGAAGAAATTTAACCGCAAAGCGCCATCAGACCTATGGTCTGCGGATACGAAGGTTTTGGTTAGAACACTCTTTTTCCATCCTTTGCGTCCTTGGCGCCCTTGGCGGTTGTTTTTCTTTTCGTGCCTTTCGTGTCTTTCGTGGTTAAAAGTAAAATTCCTGCTGCGGGTCCCCAAGCACTTGAGAACACGTATAAATATCGCATATACCTGAGTAGTTACTAATTTATTACGCTACATATAGTGGTCATAAGTCAGTTTTGAGACTAATTCGACAGTCTCAATAGGTCTGTAACTGCTACGGATCCTACGGCCCTCGGTCTTGCGTTCGCCTAGGAGCCTGTGGGACTTTGGTTAATTTTTGCATATTTATGCAAAAATTCCGATTAACGGGGCTCCGCGAACCGGAGGTTCGATGGGAGTTTGAAAGGTATAAATTTGCAATAAATTGCAAATTTATACGTTTTTTAGGCAAAGCCCCACAAACTCCAAATACTCGAAGAGTACAGCATGCCCATTGATCGGGATTTTTTGCATGAAGGTGTGCCAAAGGCACACTGAGCAAAAAAATCCACAAGTGCAATCGGACACGAAGTGTCCGCGGCTCCTAGGACTTTGCCAGGCGTTTATGCTCCACGGCCTGATGGTACTGTGCGATGAAACCTTTATAAAAGCCCGTTCGTATTTCGGGCGGAGGGATGAATTCTATAATGCCCTGCGCGCCTTCTTCTGGGCTTTTGAGTTTTAAACCTGGGAAGATTCTCTGTTTTTTGTTACCGCTCACGCCAGAGGCGGCTAAAAGTAAAATTGCTGAATAGCCCTTGAAGTACCCTTGACGAGAACAGCCTGCTTTTATAGAATTCCTTTATGAATGCCGAAGAACTTCGTTCCAAATATATAGAATTTTTCAAATCGAAGGGGCATACCCAGATTCAGGGAAAATCCCTCCTGCCCGATAACGATCCTACCGTGCTTTTTACGACCGCGGGGATGCACCCCCTGGTACCGTACCTCCTGGGTGAGGAGCATCCTGCCGGGAAGCGTCTGGTGGATTACCAGAAATGTATCCGTACAGGGGATATAGACGAGGTGGGGGATCCCAGCCATCTTACCCTATTCGAGATGCTCGGCAACTGGTCCCTGGGCGATTACTTTAAGGAAGGGGCTATAGAGATGAGCTTTGAGTTTCTCACCTCTCCGCGGTGGCTGGGTATTCCCCTTGAGAAGATTGGCGTTACGGTGTTTGAGGGAGAAGATGGGATTCCAAGGGATGAGGAATCGGCCGCTATATGGAAAAGGCTTGGGATACCGGAAAACCGTATAAGTTACCGGCCCCGCGCGGATAATTGGTGGGGGCCTGCCGGCAGCACCGGACCCTGCGGGCCGGATTCGGAAATGTACATCGACATGGGCAAGGAACCTTGCGGGCCTAACTGCGAACCGGGCTGTTCCTGCGGGAAGTGGCTTGAAATCTGGAATGATGTATTCATGCAGTACAATAAAAACACCGCGGGGGTCTACGAGCCTCTTGCCCGTAAGTGTGTGGATACCGGTATGGGCATAGAACGGACAATTGTCATCCTGAGCGGCAAAAAATCGGTCTACGAAACGGAGATATTTGCGCCTATCATCAAGGCGGTAGAAGAGGCTTCAAATTACAGTTACGGAGCGGATACTGAAAAGGACCGATCCGTGCGCATCATCAGCGATCATACCCGTTCGGCGGTCTTTATCCTGGGGGACCCCAAGGGGATAAGTCCGTCCAATGTGGGCGCCGGTTATGTACTGCGCAGGCTGATACGCAGGGCTGTAAGGCACGGACGCAAGCTGCTGTGCGATGGTGAAAATCTTGCGCGGACAGGCCGTTTCCTCTTGCCTATAGCGGAGATCATTGTGGACATGATGAAGGGGCCTTATCCTGAACTTGAAGGGAACCGTGCATTTATTATGGAAGAATTGGGTAAGGAGGAGGCTAAATTCCTTGAAACTCTCCAAAAAGGGGAGAGGGAATTTGAAAAGCTCCTGCCTAGCCTCCTTAAAGACCCGCGCAAGCTCATATCGGGCCGTCTTGCCTTTAAGCTCTACGATACCTATGGTTTTCCTATAGAACTTACCGATGAACTGGCCGGTGAAAATGGTATGACGGTCAACAGTGCGGAGTTTGACGAGGCTTTCAGGAAACATCAGGAGCTTTCCCGTGCCGGCGGCGGCCAGGGTTTCAAAGGCGGGCTTGTGGATCAGGGTGAAATGGCGGTAAAATACCATACCGCTACCCATCTGCTGCACAAGGCCCTCCGCATGGTACTGGGGGATCATGTTGCCCAGAAAGGCTCCAACATCACGGCGGAACGTATGCGTTTTGATTTTTCTCACGGCGCGCCCATGACCGCAGAGGAGCTTGCAAAGGTAGAGTCTATAGTCAACGAGCAAATACGGAAGGATCTGCCGGTAAGCATGGAGATAATGAACTTGGAAGAAGCCAAAAACTCCGGGGCCGTCGCCCTTTTTGGGGAAAAGTACGAGGAAAAGGTCAAGGTTTATACTATGGGGGATTCGCGTACCGGTGTTTTTTCCAAAGAGGTATGCGGGGGGCCCCATGTGGAACATACCGGCGTCCTGGGGAAATTTACAATACAGAAGGAACAGTCATCTTCTGCGGGAGTACGGAGGATACGGGCAGTGCTGGGGTAGAAGAGCGCCTAACACCCGTATTGATCTTTTTTTGTGTCCTTTCTCTCTAGTATTTGTTTAATAGTGTGATATATTAAAAGTGAGGATGTAACAGTATGAAACAATTTTTTTCTATTTTGTTGGTTTTGATTGTTGCTAGTGTAAGTTTTGCCCAGAATGATCTGCAACCGGCGGCTATTGTCAGGCTGACTAAGAGCGAACCTATCACCGTAAAACAGCTCCGTACCGAAGTTGAAAGGATGGAGAAAACTACCGGCCGTACTTTAACCGCCGCTGAAAAACGGCAGGTACTTGATGTTATGATCAACGAGAAGCTTGCAATACAGGCCGCGGAACGGGATAAGATCACTGTTTCCGATGCTGAAATCAACCAGCAGATACAGCAGTTACGTGCGGGTATGGTTCAGTCTATAGGGCGGCAGCCTACGGATGCTGAATTTGCCCTTGCCGTTAAAAATGAGACAGGTCTTGATGTTCCTGCGTTCCGCGATATGCTCCGCAAGCAGGCGTTAACGCAGAAGTATCTTATGTCCAAAAAGCAGGATATTTTCAGTTCTGTTAAGCCGCCTACCGAAGAGGAGATACTCAATACTTACAATCTGTCTCAGGCTGAGTTTGTCAGGCCGCAGACGGTCCGTTTTTCCTATATACAGGTATCTTTTGGAAATCCGTCGGATAAGGTTAAGGCAAAGGAAACTATTGACCGTTTGGCAAGGGAAATGAGCGGAGATCCGGCGAAATTTGATGAGATTGCGGTAAGAAGTCAAACACCCAATTCCGGCTACCAGGGCGGCGACGGGGGCTATCTGCCCCGGAACAGGCAGGCCGCGCAGAGGGTGGGGGATGAATTTATCAATATCGCATTCAGCTTAAAACAGGGTGAGGTTTCCAAGGTGATTGAGGGCCCCCGAGGGTATCAGATAATCAAGATAACGGAAACTTACAGCATGAAACCTCTGGAACTGACCGATATAGCCCAGCTTGGGAGCCGGTTGACCGTGAGGGATTATATAGGCAACGTCCTGCTCCAGCAAAAGCAGGCGGCTATTGTTGAAAAGGCATCCCAGGAACTTGTCGCGGAACTGCGGACGGGAAGCCCCTTTCAAATTATCGAAAGTAACATTAACTGGTAGTAATTTTTAATGGCATCGCGCAGGAAAGGACGTATACTGGCTTTTCAGGCCCTCTATTCTTGGGAAGCATCCAGGCATGGAGATATGCAGAAAGGTAATGGACAGGATGCGCGGGAGCATCATCTAATACCGGAGGATCTGTTGAATTTTTCCTGGCTTGAGGCAGATAAAAAAGCCGGGCTTGATGATAATATTTCATCTTTTTCCAGGCTTCTTATAGTAGGAACAATTGAAAATATTAAGGCCATAGACAGTATGATCCGGTCCCACCTTAAGAATTGGGATATTTCCCGGCTTAACCGTGTGGATCTGGCTATTCTCCGTATGAGTACCTATACACTTATGTATCAGCAGGATGTGGCCCCTTCCATAGCGATAAACGAAGCAATAGGTATTTCCAAGGAATTCGGCGCTGATGAATCCTTCCGGTTCGTAAACGGGGTTCTAGATAGTATACAGAAAACCATACATATCCCTCAAGGTTCGGGGCTATGTACAGAGGATATTGAGGCGGCGGGAACATATAAGCGGGGAACTGCCGTATCCCCAAACAAGGATGACAGGATCTTGTAATTATGGCGGAAAATTCCCGGTCTAAACTTAAACTGGCGGTTATAATAGGTTTTCTTCTCAGCCTTATTCTGGTTGTAGGTGTAGGTTTTATCAGTTTTTATTCGGGGGAAGGCTTCTTTCCTTCCGGTGATTCAAAGGCGGCCCGGGAAAGCGCCCTTTTCTACCGCAGCCTTGCCGAATATGATAATCTTTGGGAGAGAAGCCGGGAGGCGCGGAATTTGACCGCTTTTTCCCAGATGCTGGATAAACTTGAAAAGCAGGTCAAGGGGGCGGAATTCAGCCGTTCTATTTTAAAACGAAGGAGAATCCTTGCCCGCGAGGACAGCCGGTTTATTATACCCTACCGTGAGGCGGCTCAGAATGCCGCCTCGGCCTTTCCCCGCGATGTAACTTTTGCCGCTCTTGCGGCAGAGGCTGTTATCTTTGATCCGTCAACACCGCCCAAAAAAAGGCGGTTTCTCGATACCTATATTTCGCGCTTGTCCGCTTCCCCGCTGGCTAATTCACGTTTTGCCTCCCTTATTCTGGCTATCCGTATACTTGAAGGGAATATGAAAAGCCCCCAGCAGGCCGCGGCAGCTATTCCCTGGGATACCCTCGCTAATGTCTCTTTGACCCTTCCTCCGGGCCGCCGTGAAAAGCGCCTGGCCGAGGAGCAGATACTCATGGACGCCGCAATCCTTAAAATTCTGGAAAGACAAACGGAGGAAGCCCGCGGAGTTATAGATAAGGTTCTTGAGCCTCCTCCGGTAACAGAGGCGCCGGTCCGCTCCGCATTTACGGAAACGGCAATTATCTCTGAGACGGATACAGATTCGGAGGCAGACAATGGAGATGCGCTTTTTACAGAAGATGAAACGGGTGAAGGCGTTGCGGAAGCGGTTATTCAGCCTGTTAATCCGGTAGAAAACGCGCCTATACTTTCGGTATTCGCTCCTTCCCCGGACTTCCTCCGTTTTGCGGCGGAATTTTTCTACGATTTCGGCCCTGTCGAACGCACAGCCCAGTTGCTGTCATCCTTTAGCGATACGGGCAGCCTGATTCGGCGCGCCGATGCTTTCTACCTGGCCGGCGATATTCCCGCGGCCCGTAATGGCTGGGCCCTGCTCGACGCTTCCGAGGGGCAGGCGGAATCCGTATCCGCGCTGAACATTATAGGCCGCAGCCGTTATAACCTTGCCCTTACTTCAAACAGCAACGATATGGAAAAGGAATATCTGGAAAAACTTATTTCAACCCCGGTCGGGGATAAGAGAATCGCTCTGTTTGGAAATATCCGCTATTCACGGCTCTTTGATACAATGGAAGCAATAGCAATACTGGAGGAGCAGAGCCCAAGGGAGAATCCTCTTATCGAGTTGGAACTGCTCCGCCGCCGTTTGCCCCTTCTAACAGCAGCCAAAAGTATCCCCGAAACTTGGCTGCTTCTGGAACACCATCCAGGCAACTTGGACCTCTACCGGTGGGCTTTGTACTATTTTGAATTTCAGAAGGAGTATAGGGAGATAGCCATACTTCTTAATCAGATAGATATGCAGAAGATAAAAAGTCCCTGGCTGGATATTCATTACAGCCTTGAGCAGATACGGGGCGAAAAATTCCAGGAAGCGGAGAAGATATTGAGGGCGATACCGCTTGCCGTATGGGTTGTACCTGCCAATATAGGCCGTATACTGGAGTATCAACACTCCAACAGGGAAGCGCTGGAAAATTATGAAAAAGCCTGGAACATGCTTCAGGCTTCAAAAAAGATGAATACAGAGGATGCGTCCGGTGTTCAGCTCCGTATGAGCCATATCTACCGATTGCTTGGCCGTACCGATGAATGCCGTAAAGCCCTGCAATTAGCCCTGGAATTGGATCCTAAAAATATCAACGCACAATTGGAACTGGATCGTATGGATTTTCAAAATCTCCATTAAGTGTAATTCATCTTGACCTTGAATACTTTTTTTGATATATTCTTAAATATCAAATCTTAATTATATTCTTAATTGAATGGAGGATACCATGAAAGTAAGGCCGTTGGCAGATCGAGTGATCGTCAAACTTGAACAGAAGGAAGCCAAAACCGCGGGAGGGATTATCATTCCTGATACTGCCCAGGAAAAGACCCAGGAAGGGACTGTTGTAGCTATCGGAGATGATAAGGATGTGATCAAAGTTGCGGTAGGGCAGAAGGTCATGTATGACAAATATGCCGGTACGCAGATAAAGATTGACAATGTAGACCATCTTATTCTTAAAATGGCGGATATTGTTGCGGTTATTGAGTAACGTAATGGTTCTTTTGTTGTTCCGAGCAAAGTTTAGTTTCTTTTTGTAAATTAAAAACCCGGTTTAGGCCGGGTTTTTAATTTATGGGGATTTCCCAAAACTAACCGCGGGTTTTGGGAACGGCCCTTGTTTATTCGTGCCGAAGAGGTTTAATACCCATGCGCGTTTACCTACCCAAGAAGAATAACCACAGACCACACTGACCGCACGGACGGATAGAGAGAACAACGATAAAATAGCGTTTTTATCTATCTTTTCTCTATTTTTCTCACAAACAGATGAAGAATTCAGG